>DASRQK010000254.1:0-2700 GCA_035645875.1 Sphingobacteriaceae bacterium
CGCCCCGTACTATAAGTACCATTTAGCGAAAAACTGAACCGGTGCGAAAACTTATAATTACCGACCAAGGTCACATTGTGCGGCTTATCGTGATTGCTCGGGTAATACGCCCCGGCATTGATGCGCTGCTCCACCGGCACATCCACCGTTCTTTGCTCCACCTTCGAATAGGTGTAGCTGAGCCAACCGTTCAGGCGACCTGCTTGTTTTTTGATCAAAAATTCCGCACCATACGCCCGGGCCTCCGTGCCTAATACATCCTCATGGATCGCCCGGTTCATCAGTAATCGAGCCCCCCCTTTATAATCCAAGTAATCTTCCATGCGCTTATAATACACCTCGACCGAAGTCTCGATCCGATCCGAATCAAAATTCTGGTACCAGCCTAACGAAATTTGGTCCCCGTACTGTGGACGGATATGCGCATCACTCAGCTTCCAGGTATCCGTCGGGGTGATAGCGGTCGTATTGGATAACATATGAATGTATTGCATCAAGGAATTGTAGCCCAGCTTCACGGAACTTTGTTGGGACAATAGATACCTTCCACTCACTCGCCATTCCGGCGCATGGTAAGTTTTACTGGAGGAGCCCAAGGCATTAAACATCGAATAACGCAGGCCCAGGTCTAATGTAAATCGATCATTCACCTGCCACACATCCGTCACGTGCAAGGCAGACTCCAAGGCCTCCTCCTGAGGCAGCACATCTTCGACCATCTCTGACAATGCGCCCACCGGCCGAATCGCACCCGGCGCGATCTGGTAACGAATCGCACTGAAGCCATACAAAAGCTGATGGCGCTCATGGAGGTTATGATGCAGGTCTAATTTCGCAAAAGCCTGACGAATGCGGTAATCCAAATGATGCGCCGTGGCATCCCGATAAGTATTGCTCATCTGAAAATCATACCCATCCATTCCCAAGGTTAACACGCTGTTCAATCGCGTATTGTAAATGCTTTTCCACTTCGCATTGAAGCTCAGGTTTTGATATTGGTAGGTCGTATCCGCCGACAGCCCGAAATAATCATTGCTAAAATAACCGACCAGATACAAGAAATTATCGGCATTGATATCATGTGTCAATTGGATATTGGCGTCGTAAAATGACGCCCGACTGTTACGATAACTCTCATCCGGGATCAAGCTCAATAGCCAATCCGAGTAGGTACTCCGCGCACCGACCAGAAAAGAAGTCTTCGGACCCAATGGCCCCTCCAAGGTCATCCGCCCCGTTAATAAACCGATACCACCGGAACCGGCTACCTCCTGGCGATTGCCCTCCTTAGCGGCCACATCCAGCACCGAGGCTAAACGTCCACCGAATCGGGCGGGAACTGAACTTTTATACAATTCTATACTACTGACCGCATCCGCGTTAAAGGCCGAAAAAAAGCCGAAGAAATGGGATGGGTTGTATATCGTAGCATCGTTAAATAAGACTAAATTTTGATCGGTAGATCCTCCGCGCACATTAAAGCCGCTGGCCGCCTCGCCGACCGTTTGCACGCCAGGAAGGTTCAGCACCACACGCACCACATCCGCCTCACCGAACACCGTCGGCGTCTGCCGAATCGTAGCCAGGGTCAATCGCTCCACCCCCATCTGGGTCCGCGTCACTCCCGTCCCTACCGTACCGGACACCATCACTTCATCTAAAGCGTACACCCGATTATCCAGGTTCACATCCAATCGACCACTGCCATACATCAGCAATTGGCGCTGCGTATCTTTTTTACCCACACTGCTGAACAAAACCGTCGCTCTTTCCTGCGGGATCACCAGCGAATAATAGCCCTGCTGATCCGTTAGAACCACTTGTGACGTCCCTGCCACCTGCACCGTCGTCATGGGAAGGGGGTTGCCTGTATTCGCATCCCGCACATAACCCGTCAGCCTCCGATCGGACTCGGATTGTGCCTGCGAACCAAACTCAAATAACCTATTTTCTACAGCGATCACCATTTCTGTGGTATCCCCCCTAAAATCAGCCAGATGGCCTAAGTCCATCGATCCAGCCGAATCTACACGACGGGCAAAATCTACCACATCATCATTAAACGGAACACCTGCCAAACTCGTGTTCAGCGCGGAACCCGCTGTAATATACATTCGATCCGCACTCAGGAAATTAGCATACAACCCATGGGGCTGCAACAAATCCTCCAATACACGATCAATCGGCCTGTTTTGCACACGAATCGTAAACTGTAAGCTATCCGTCTGAATCGGATCAAAGAAAACACGATAAGGCGTCTGCTGTTCGATTTCATTGACCAGCTGTTGGATGGAAGCCCCGTTCAAGTCCAAATGAAGCGTGGGTCTGGCGGACTGCTGTCCAAAACAAAGCGTCAAATGACAAAGCAAAACGAGCATGGACAGGATCACTTTCATAGGGAACGATCTAAATAAGTGAGAACTGCAGCCACCGTCTCCACCGGATGCTTCCGAAAACGCAAATCCATTTGGCGCAAATGCCGACGAATACCCCTTCGCTCCGCTGGGTTCAATGCGAACAGATCACGTAACTTACGAACCTCGACAAATCCCAATTCATTATTCTTGTCATTCACAAAAAATCGAGTCGATGAGACATAGCGACGATCCATGGTCGTGCCACCACGATAGAGGGCCACAGACCGACTATAACGGGCATAACACAGGAAATCCGCTCCATCATGCAGAACATGGTAGAATC
>DASRQK010000255.1:0-2793 GCA_035645875.1 Sphingobacteriaceae bacterium
TACGCCCGGTATAATGTTGCCTTTCACCTTGCTCGACATGGCAATGATTCCTGCCAGGCCACCAAAAAGCGCAATCAATACATCGTATATATTGGGTTGTGTTCTCGCTAAAAGTTCGGAATGCGCCTCGCTTATTGGAGTGACCAGGAAGTAGAGGGTGGAGGTAATCAGCCCCGACGCAACAGCAAACCCAAAATTTGAAGCTGCTTTTTTCAATAGGGTAAAGTCGTACGTCGCCAAACTGTAACCCATCCCGATAATCGGTCCCATCAGCGGCGATATTAACATGGCACCGATAATTACCGCGGTAGAGTTTACGTTTAAGCCCACGCAGGCGATAAAAATTGCAAATATTAAAATCCACAGATTCGTTCCCTTAAACACGATCCCGCTCTCCATCACCTGATGAATCACCGCGTAGTCTTCCTGTTCAGAACGAATATTGAACCGACGAAACAGTTTGTTCATCTGGTTAGTGACGTTGCTCTCTTTGTTTTCCACTTCTTGGATGCTATTCGGATGTTTATTTAGTCGTTTTCGCTATAAACAAACATCATGCTCGAAAACTAAACGCTCGCAATATAACTGTTTTGGCGGGTTGATTTATTTTAACCAATGATTCTTTCTTATGTAACCCAGGTAACACACCATCCACTTTTGTCGTGTTAGCTTTGCATTACTTCAAAATTGTAAATAATGGAATGGATTTTCGCCCCCTGGCCCTGGTATGTAAGCGGCCCTTTGATTGCTCTCACCATGTTTTCATTGCTGTATGCAGGAAAAAATTTCGGGATGTCTTCTAATTTACGCACACTTTGTACAATCTGCGGTGCTGACAAAACCGCTGATTTCTTTCGATTCGATTGGAAAAGTCAGCGCTGGAATTTAACGGTTATGATCGGTGCCATGATCGGTGGATTTTTGGCTTCTCACTTTTTGTCGGATAACCAAGTGCCTAACCTGAACCCTAAAACGATTGATATACTGCATGATGCTGGATTCGAAAGTGCAGGAACCGCTTATGTCCCCTCAGAACTTTTTGGTGAACAGGCCTTCAGTTCTCCGAAATCGATTCTCATCCTGCTCATCGGTGGACTTCTGGTTGGATTCGGCGCCCGTTACGCCGGCGGGTGTACTTCCGGACACTCCATATCGGGACTGAGTAATCTGCAAGTGCCCTCACTCATTGCCACCATCGGTTTCTTTATCGGAGGCTTACTCATGGTGCATCTTTTATTTCCCTTGATTTTTTAGCGCATATAGCTGTAGTAAAACATTTATTTCAATCTAATCAAACTCATTAATAAGCATTATGAAAGCACTACGCTATCTTATCATCGGAACATTCTTCGGCATTGTCATGTACAAATCGGAAGCTGCCTCCTGGTTCAGAATATATGAAATGTTTCAATTTCAATCCATCCATATGTATGGCCTTATGGGGTCAGCTTTGGCAGTGGGTGTGTTATTGGTTCAGTTCATAAAGAAAAAATCGCTCAGGGATATCAATCATCAACCCATCGTGATCGCCAGCAAAGAAAAGAGCATCGCGCGGTATTTGTTTGGAGGCATCATTTTTGGACTGGGCTGGGCACTTGCAGGCGCTTGCCCCGGACCGATGTTTGTATTGACCGGCGCAGGCTATCTGCCCATTTTAATCGTTATCTTGGGAGCAATAGCAGGCACATGGATTTACGGCCTTCTTAAGGACAGACTTCCGCATTAAACCCAGCATTATGGAACAGTTGATCTATAACACCTATCACGGCCGGTTCGAAAAGGGACTCATCAACGAAATCGTCGCAAATGCGAAACTGATCGAATTCAAAGAGGGTGACGTATTAATCGATATCGGAAAATATATCAAAACGGTGCCTCTGCTTATTTCCGGCGCAATAAAGATCATGCGCGAGGACAAAGATAAAGGAGAGTTGCTGTTGTATTTTATCGAGAAAGGGGATACCTGTGCCATGACTCTGGCTTGCTGTGTCGGGGACAAAAAAAGTGAAGTAAAGGCGATAGCGGAGAACGACGGAATGGTGGCGATGATACCCGTTGTAAAAATGGAAGAGTGGCTGGGTGAATATAAAACCTGGCGCGCATTTGTAATGGAGAGTTATAATAACCGCTTTGTTGAATTGCTGGGTGCGCTCGACAACATCGCCTTCATGAATATGGAGAGCCGTCTTTACAATTATTTAGTGGAGAAAGCGCAGATAAACCATTCGAATACGATCAACAAAACCCACAAAGAGATCGCTGACGACCTTAACAGTTCCAGAGTAGTTGTTTCTCGTTTATTGAAGGCCATGGAAAACGAAGGAAAAATTAAATTGAACCGAAACAGTATCGAACTGTTTCCTGGTCGCAATTAATTTGAAAATTACAGTTGCTGTGTAACCCGTGTTACCGTTTCCAGCGCCCTGCTACCGTATTTTTGTACCATACTTATACAAACAATTAACTCATGGAAGCAGAATTGATCGGATTTATCTTAGCCATTTTCGTTGGCGTTTCTTTAGGACTTATCGGAAGCGGAGGATCCATTTTAACGGTTCCCATTCTTGTCTATGTGATGTCTGTCGAACCGGTCTTAGCCACGGCGTATTCCCTCTTTGTGGTCGGAACCACCTCGCTGGTGGGCGGCATTCAAAATCTGATAAAAAAGCAAGTTGACTTTAAGACCGTTCTTATTTTCGGCATACCTTCGATCATCTCCGTATACCTGACGCGTGCCTTCCTCATGCCCTTGATTCCGCACGATTTGTTTACCGTTGCCGGTCTTGAAATCAC
>DASRQK010000256.1:0-4609 GCA_035645875.1 Sphingobacteriaceae bacterium
AAAGGTTCTAATAAACTGCCGATTCTTAGCTTTATAGCGGTTCAATTTGGCCAACTTCGCAGTAATCTTTGCCCACTCACTTTTTGTATAGAAGACCAAATGTTTTTCGAAGCCACGATTGATGACCAACCCCTCCTGCTCCACCTCCGGCAATTGCCGTTTAAGCGCAGCGGGAAGTGTCATCCTTCCTTTGGCGTCCAATTTACATTCGAATTCTCCGGTGAGTTGCCCCATTATTTAACCTTAAACTGATTTTAGGAAGTAAAAATAGTGATTTCTCCCACTTTTCCCCACTTTACCCCACTAAAAAGTTTTCCACATCGTGAAATCGGATTGCCCCAGATGATTAAACCTCTAATAATTATGTGATAAACAGCTACTTAATTATCCCGACCCCAGAAATGGATAAAATTTAAAATTTGAAAGATTAAAACCAGAAAGTAACAGAATTTATATTCGAATGAATTCCATCGTTTTCTTAAAAAATTGCGATATTTTTGTCTAAATCTATTATATTGTAGAAAATTGATTGAAATATGCATAGAACACATACTTGTGGGGAGTTAACGCTGAGCCATGTTGGACAAGTGGTCATTTTAAGTGGTTGGGTACAGAAATCTCGAGATTTGGGTGGGATGACCTTTGTAGATATCCGGGATCGCTATGGGATTACCCAACTCACCTTCGATGAGCAAGACAATGAGGATCTTCGAGCCGCAGCACGAAAACTGGGACGTGAATATGTGGTCAAAGTCACTGGACAGGTAATCGAAAGAGCGAGTAAAAACACCAAAATCCCAACAGGGGAGATCGAAATCAGGGTTTCTAATCTGGAAGTCCTGAACGAATCCAAACTTCCGCCTTTTACCATTGAGGATGACACGGACGGTGGAGATGATCTTCGCATGAAATACAGGTACTTGGATCTTCGCAGGGCTCCATTGAAACAAAATTTAGTGTTGCGCCACCGTTTGGCTCAAGAAATTCGTCGGTATTTGGACCAATTGGACTTCTTAGAGATCGAAACGCCGGTATTGATCAAATCCACTCCGGAGGGAGCCCGAGACTTTGTCGTACCCAGCCGGATGAACCCCGGAGAATTTTATGCACTGCCCCAGTCTCCACAAACCTTCAAACAACTGTTAATGGTATCGGGCTACGACCGCTATTTCCAGATTGTCAAATGTTTCAGGGACGAAGACCTACGGGCGGATCGACAACCGGAATTCACACAGGTGGATTGTGAAATGGCTTTTGTAGAACAAGAAGATATCTTAAACACCTTTGAGGGATTGGTCAAACACCTGTTCCAAACGGTGAAAGGTGTAGACTTGGGTGAAGTTCCACGCATGCCATACGCGGATGCCATGCGTTTATACGGATCGGATAAACCGGACACCCGTTTTGGTATGCAGTTCGTCGAGTTAAATGATGTGCTGAAAGGCGTTGGGTTTCCAGTGTTTGACCAAGCAGAGTTGGTCGTCGGTATCAATGCAGAAAATTGCGCCAGTTTCACCCGAAAGCAATTGGACGCCCTGACAAACTATGTAAAAAGACCTCAGGTAGGTGCGACCGGCCTGGTTTATCTCCGCTATCAGGAGGATGGAACCTTAAAATCCTCGGTCGATAAATTTTATTCCCCCGAGCAATTGGAACACTGGGCCAAAGCTTTTGACGCTAAGCCTGGGGATTTAATCCTGGTCATGGCCGGAGAGAAAGATAAAACGCGCAAACAACTCAACGAACTTCGACTACATATCGGCGGCGAACTTGGTTTGCGGGACAAAAACAAATTTGCTCCCCTGTGGGTCGTGGATTTTCCGCTGCTTGAATGGGATGAAGAAAGTGCGCGCTATCATGCGATGCACCACCCGTTCACTTCTCCAAAAACGGAAGACATAGCCTTACTGGATGAAAAACCGGGCGAAGTCCGAGCCAATGCCTATGACTTAGTCATCAATGGTAGTGAAATCGGAGGTGGATCCATTCGTATTCATGACCAAGGCTTGCAGGCACTGATGTTTAAACATTTAGGATTCTCAGAAAACGAGGCTCAAAATCAATTTGGGTTCCTGATGGATGCCTTCACCTATGGTGCTCCACCACACGGTGGAATTGCCCTGGGGTTCGATCGTCTCGTGTCCATATTCGCTGGATTGGACAGTATTCGGGACGTCATTGCCTTCCCCAAAAACAATTCAGGAAGAGATGTCATGATCGATTCTCCTGCAGCGATCGCTCAAGCGCAATTAGACGAATTGGAATTGAAGTTAAAAGTGTAAGGAGGGCGTATATTGAATTTCCGAAATTTGGAAAATGCAAAGCGTAAAGCGCACCTGATCAAGTGGCGGAGCATGGAGAATCTGGATAAACTATTGCCAGAATTTGAGGCTCATGCGATCCGCAACGGCATGAAGGTGATTTGGGCCAATGACGATCTGGAAGCAAAATCTGAGCTGGCAGAGCTCCTTCAATCTCATCGCATTCAAACGGTTACACGCGAGCCTTCTCCTATGATGGAGGAGGTGAGTATAGACCAGCTATTACAAGAAAAAGCAGTCCAAATAAAGCATACTGCGAACGAAGTCGATGAGCCCGTAATCCCCCAAGTGGATGCCAGCATTTGCGAAGTGAATTTTCTAATTGCGGACAGCGGAAGCCTCGTCGTGTCGCAAAAAGCGACTCACACCGCTGGACGCGGCTTTCCTTCTGTACAAATTTACCTGGCAGGCATTGAGGACGTGATCCCCTCTTTCCGAGAATTAGAATTGTTCTGGCCCTTATTGGACCAGCATTTGCCTGCCAAAAATGCCGTAGACTCACATTCCATCCTTAGTGGGCGACAAATCATGTCGCCCACTAAGGATTACATTCCCTCGTACCTCATCCTATTGGACAATGGACGCAGCGATTTATTGGCCAAAGCCGAACAAAGACAGGGTCTATATTGCATCCGATGCGAAGCTTGCCTCGATGTTTGTCCCATTTATCAACATATTGGTCCGGAAGGATACGATTCCGTCCGTCCAGGCCCCATCGGTTCACTGATCACCCCGCACACGAAAGGGATGAAAGAATTCAAGCACCTCAGCGAGAAAAGCACGCTTTGTGGAAAATGTACAGCGGTTTGCCCCGTGAATATAGACGTGAGTCGCATGCTATTATTGAATCGACGGGACGCCGTGCAGGAAGGTCTCGCCCCGCTATCAGAGAAAATAACGTGGCAAGGCTATACCCGCATCATGAGTCAAAGAAAATGGCTGGATTTTTTCGGACCAAGGTTCAAAAACTTCATCTACCGCCTGTTTTATCAAAAAAACCGAATAAACAAATCGGATGCTCCCCTTTTTAAAAAGAGATCGTTCAGCCAACACATGAAAGGCAAATAAAGCGTTAGTAAATGAAACGGACAAGCAGTTTAATCCACTTCTATGCCGATCCCGCTCAATAAAATGGATGCATTAAAAATCTTGCATTCACCGTCTTTCAGCTTGTAATCAAACAGCATTTCCCCATCCCGCACTTGAATATCGAAGTGGAAATTCCGGATTTGCCCCGGGTAAGATTGCTCCAAACTGGCTAACTGAAGGTCATGCGTAGCCACCATTCCATGGGCCTGCTCCTGGATCAATCGTTCAATAATCGCCTTCGACCCTCGATATTTGTCGATGGAGTTTGTCCCGCGTAACATTTCATCGATCAGAAAGAAACTATGCGGCTGCGTTCGCACCGTATCTAAAATCAATCGCATGCGGTCGAGTTCCGCTTTAAAAGTAGACGTACTCTCCTGCAGGGAATCTTTAATCCGCATATAAGTAATCAAATGCATCACCGACACCTGCATCGCTTGAGCGCAAACCGGCGCGCCACAAAAAGCCAATACCATATTGGTCCCCACCGTCCGTAAAAACGTGCTTTTACCCGCCATATTAGACCCGGTAATCAAGGCAATTCTATGATTTTCTTTACTATAATGATTGGCCACAGCGATTTTTGGGTCGATCAATGGATGATTTAACGCTTGAAAGGCCAATGTTTTTTCATCCTCAGGCAGCACCTCTGGGAAGCACCAATGCGGATGATTTATGGTCAATATCGCTAAACTATTTAGGGCCTCCACCTCCCCGACAACATCCAGAGCCTCGAGCAATTCGGAACTATAGCGTTTTCTCCAGGCTTGGAGCGCGATCAATTGTCTGAAATCCCATAGAAAAACCATGTTCATAATTGCGCCAACCAGCATATTGAGTCGGTAATCTAAGCGCCCTAAAATATCAGCCAGTTTTTGTATGGCTTCGGAGGCCGGCTCAGGTGTTGCCCCATCGGATTCTGAGTTCCCCTGAGATCCTTTCATATAAAGATCACGTTGCAGGGTTTTCAAATAATCAGAAGTCCATTCCCGCTTTTCGATCCGGATCAATCCCTTTGTAAACGTCTTCAACAGCGCACCCATCTTTTCAAAACGCCCCGCAATCAAGCTGGTTTTAGAAGAATACCATAAGGCAGCCAATAGATGTGCGACCAATACGTAAATACACCATCGGCCGACGACCGGGATCCAGAAGGACATCAATAAACATGCACCTATTAAATAAGGTGCCGCCCGTAC
>DASRQK010000257.1:0-2671 GCA_035645875.1 Sphingobacteriaceae bacterium
CGGTGAACAGTGATTACCACCGGTATTGGGAATCTCCAGAATTTCAGCGGTACTGAAAGTCGTCAAATCAATCCGCGCCAATCTTGGCGTGTTATTGGAGTTTGCAAACATCCAGCGCCCATCGGGCATGCCCTCGGTGAAAGAAGACTCAATATGGTGCAGATCATCCCAAGGCACAAAACCATGAGAAGTGTTAAGCATCGGTTTGGTCTCCTCACTAAAACCCCAAGCGTTTTCCGCATTGACTGAGAAAACAGGGATCATTTTTAATAATCGTCCGCTGGGAAGACCATATACAGTCATTTGACCGCTGAATCCACCCGATGTAAATGTGTAGAACTCATCGTATTGCCCTGGCGGAACATAGACTCGTTCAGCGGCATTACCACTCAGTGCACTACCTGCCCCTTTAGGTTTACAGGCATTCATGGAAACGGAAACCGCCAGGATTCCCAGCAACCATAGAAATTTTTGATTGTATTTCATATTGACTTTATTTGATTGTTAATAAGTTTCATATTATTGAACACCATCATTTTGGCGCATAAATTCTAATATACTTCTGGCTTCCTCATCACTTAAATTTTGATCCGGCATACGGACTAGACAAAGCTCTAATTGTGCTTGTAATTCGGGGTCTTTATCGATCATAGGATCTGGATTGGTGATGAAATTCATAATCCATTCTGGACGGTGTTTTTCACTGACTCCTGCCCAACCCGGACCGACTAAACGCTCGTCGGTATATTTATGGCAACTGGCACATTTTAAATCTGAAATTAATTTTCCTTCTGCTGCCATGGGTTGATCCAACGTTTCACCTACATCTACATGATCCCATTTCCCCTCACCTCGAGTCGGATCATAATCGCTAGTCGATTGTGTGCTGGCGCTGCTGGATTGATCTTGTGCATTGTTCTGATTTCCACTTTGACCACAACCATAGATGATGGCGCAAATCACTAAAAATACGGTTACTTGTTTCATAATTTAACGTGTTAGTGTGCTTAATTTTTATTCCTTATGAAACAAATTTAGCTGACCTTGGCTCCCTATTTTATGATTTCGATCATAAAAGTTTTACAGTCAGGAGATTAATCGAAAATGCATCTATTTATTTCTTTGAAAATCCTGTTTAAATACTTGGTTATTAGTTTATTATAGTTTCGTTTCTGTTTTTGTGATTTTCGTCACCGCGTAAAATGATCTTAATCCGATTAGAATTAATTATTACTTTCTATATTAGCTACCATGTTGGATATCAATATACTTTTGGAAAAGGGTGGCACCTTTCGCGAGCTCAACGCCGGTGAGGTGGTCTTTAATCAGGGCAGCTCGGCCATATTTTATCATCAGTTGATATCTGGACGTGTGCGCTGGGCCACCCTGCATGCTAATGGAAAGGAAGTATTGCATAGTATCGTAGAGCCCGGAGAGAGTTTTGGGGATTTGCCCGTTTTTCATGAAGGCCCCTATACCGCCTCTGCCATCGCCGACGTACCCTCCAAACTGATTCGATTACGCATCGAATCCTTTCATGAGATTTTAGAAGAGTTTCCCGATTTACAAGTGCAGTTTACACAACTGTTTGCAGCTCGACTTCGTTATCATTTTTTTCTTACTCAGACCTTATCGACCAATTCGCCCGAGTACATTCTAAAAACGCTGCTGGAATATTTTAATCAAGAGCATAAATATATATGTCAGGAGTGTCATCGACTTTTATTGACCCGACAGCAGTTAGCCAATTTTACTGGCCTTAGGGTGGAGACCGTGATACGAACCATAAAAAATTTGCAGAAAAATTCGCAACTCGAAGTCATTCGTGGAAAGGTCTTTATTCCAGCAGACGGTCTCTGATATGACTCAAATCATAAGTACTTCGTCTTATTTCTATTTACTTTGAGTCCATGGATTCACTCAAGAGAATAAGCGTCCAATTCTGGCTTAAAATCGCACTTTTTAACCTTTTCATCGTCGGTGTTCTGGGGCTATTGATGCGTCTGAAGATGGTCCTCCCGATTCCCTGGATCAATCAAAAATTCGTGCTTCATGCACATTCTCATTTTGCTTTCGCGGGTTGGGTCACCCATGCCTTGATGGTCCTTTTATTGCTTGTTTTACACCGTAGAAGCCGGAATTTAGAGGCAAAACGACAAAACATGTCGCTTAAGGCCCAGTTTTTGGTTTTGGCCAATCTTTTAATCTCCTATGGCATGCTGATCGCCTTCCTAATTCAAGGATATGCGCGCTACTCCATTACCTTTTCCACCCTGAGTATCCTGGTATCTTATTTCTTCGCCTCCCATGTGTGGAGTCTCACCAAAAAGCAATCCTATGATCCTGTGCATACTGCGGTAAATAGCTGGTTCAGAGCAGCCGTTTTACTGTTGGTTTTTTCTTCCTTGGGGACCTTTGTGCTGTCCTACCTGATGGCCACCCATAATATTGATGCGCGCAAACAACTCGCTGCCGTTTATTTTTACCTTCATTTTCAATATAATGGCTGGTTTTTATTTGCTTGTTTTGGTCTATTTCATCATTGGTTACAGCATCATGGGATCATTTTGAAACGAGCTAAAATGCTTTTTCGAGTATTTGCGATCGCTGCTGTCCCGACCTATTTTTTATCTGTATTGTGGTGGAAAGACATGCCCAACTGGTTGTATGG
>DASRQK010000258.1:0-2853 GCA_035645875.1 Sphingobacteriaceae bacterium
GCTGGAATACGGCATGCCGCCGAACTCGGGAATTGGTATAGGAATCGAAAGACTTTGCATGCTATTGACGAATCAGCATAGCATACAGGACGTGCTGTTTTTCCCACAGATGCGCCCAGAAAAAGTAATCAAAAATGCTACAGAAGCGGAATACTTGGCGCTGGGAATACCGGCAGGCTGGATCCCGGTCTTACAACAAATGGGCTTTCATACCATCGATGCCTTGAAAGGAGCTAATCCGAACAAGGTGTTTAATGATTTGGGCGGGATGCGTAAGAAAATGAAACTCGATCTTCCCATGCCTTCCAAGGAAGAGGTTCTAAAATGGTTTGAATAATGAAGTGAATTATATTTTAAAAAGCCGGTGTATCAAAACGATAACCGGCTTTTTTTATTTATTGAGCCACCTGCTATTTTTCCTCCCCATCTTTAACTGACCGATTCTTAACATATTCTTCTATCCAACGGTCTTGCTCCCAAAACACATGCATGATGGATTCTCTGGAACGAAATCCATGGAATTCATGTGGGAACATCACCAGGCGAACGGTTCCACCATTTCCTTTTATCGCCGCATATAGCCGCTCACTTTGCACCGGAAAAGTACCCGAGTTTTCGTCGTCTATACCGTGCGTGATCAGCAAGGGTAATTTGATTTTATCGGCGTACGTAAATGGCGACATGCGATCGTAGACGTCCTTCGCTTTCCAATAGGTACGGCGCTCCGATTGGAATCCAAAGGGCGTAAGCGTACGGTTGTAGGCTCCACTTCGGGCGATTCCGGCTGCGAACAAGTCCGAATGAGCCAGTATATTAGCCGTCATAAATGCCCCATAGGAGTGCCCTCCAATTCCGAAGCGATGACGATCAGCTATGCCCGCAGCGACCATATGGTCGATCAAAGCCTCTGAATTCCAGATTAATTGTTCGATAAAAGTATCATTTGGTTCTTCATCGCCCTCGCCAATGATCGGCATATCCGCCATATCGACGACCGCATAACCCCGAGTCACCCAATACACCGCTGAACGGAAATTTAATTCCGTAAACTTATTGGAAGAGCCCCTAACCTGGCTGGCCAATTCTGCACTTTTATACTCACGGGGATACGCCCAAACCAAAACCGGTAAAGGCTCGGAAACACCGGGCTGAAAATCTCCTGGCAGATACAAAGTCCCAGTCAATTTTACACTATCGCGGCGCATATAATTCATGAGTGACTTGGAAACACCGGACAGGCTCGGGTACAAGGCACCGATCTGGGTCAATGGCGTTTCACTTTTATTCCTTAAGTTCAGTTGGATCATATTCGGAGGAATATTCCAGGTTTCACGAGTGAAAAATAGTTCTTGGTCCCCATCAAAGTCAATGGGCATCTCGTATCGATCCAGCGGTGATTTGAACAGGGTATCTCGTTTATTATTCGTTAAGTTCCACCGCAATAAGAAAGGGCGCTCGCCTTGTGGTGAAGCTCCATTGCCAATGGTATGTACGATGGGTTGCCGTCTGCTGCCGCTAAGCAGTAACACCCCGTCCCGCAAAATAAAATCGCCGGGATCCGCGTACGCATCTTCCGTGGAACGCGCTTCAATCACCCGAATGGATTCTCCCTTGCTGGGATCAATGAGGGTCCATCGCAATTCCCTGGTTCTGCGCTGACTTTCTTTGACAATGGCCAACTGATCATGAGCCCAAACAATATCATTAAAGGCGAACTCAGTACGGAAAATCAGGCGCTCTCGGTCCTGAAAGGGCGCAGACAAACCATAAATCCCATCGCTGTAGACGGTGTCTTGGGAACGTGAAAAAGACTGGGCCCAAATCAATTCATTGGGTTGGTCAGGTCTCCAGCGAAAAGCTCTCGGCTTATTCGAAGTCGTGTCTTCCGATGAGGAAAGTGCTTTGACGGGCGCTCCATGTGCATTCCAAATCACCAACTCTGAGGGAAAGGAATTGACCCCAACCAAATAAGAATAAGGTCGTTGTACGGTTTCTACTAAGAGATATTCACCATCCGGGGAAAATGTATGGCGCTTAAAAATAGACGAGTTCCCCACCTGCTCGGTCCTACCATCCAAGTACACTTTGGTCAATTGGCTTTCTGCATAATAATCAAACAGTTCCTCATCGTAGGCGTTTTCTAACAAATTGGTAAAAGTACGGTGAGGCGTACGCTCGCCCAGGTTTTCTTGGATCACCGGTCCATGCGGTTTGCGTGGCTTTGTGGGAAGTGCTTCTGCATCATGAGCAGGAAGCTGCGCGAGGATATACGCGCCTTTTGGATGCCATTGTATGGGCTGGCCGATCAAGCCATTTAAGCGATTGGTGAGTAGACGTTTCGCGGCTCTGGTCTTTAAATCAGCATACCAAAGTTCTAAGCCGGTCGGTAATTGATGGGTAAAAGCAAATCCATTTCCATCCGGCTGCCATTGGATATGACTCATTTTTAGGTTGGCGGGAAGGCCGGTCAAGACCACCTTTCCTGCACCATTTTTTAATTCGGTCACTTCTATTTCGGTAAAAAAACCGTGATGCTCTCCAGCCAAGGTGCGGGTTTCAGGATTGATCCTAAGGCCAGCCAGTCCGACAATGGGGTGGGCAGCCATCTCCAGATCTACATATCTGGGAGCCCGAAGTACTAACATCCAGCTGTGTTGCTCGTTCAGCATGATTTTCGGCACATTAGGTGCATCGACTAGCTCGGCAATGGATGCAGGAGGCATTTGATAGCCTACGTCTTCCTGACCCCAGACTTGGGAAGTAAAAATGAGTCCTACAAAAGACAGACAAAGTATTCTTTTTAACATATGAATTGGTTTAAAAAACCAATAATATCAAAATACTCTGGAATAC
>DASRQK010000259.1:0-11186 GCA_035645875.1 Sphingobacteriaceae bacterium
AAATTGAATGTGACTGCCTCAGAATCCCAAGTCGTGCAAATTAAGCCAGGAGACAAGGTGAAAATCACCAGTACGGTTTTTCCGGAGGAAGAGTTTTCGGGTACGGTAAACTTTATTGCTGTAAAAGCAGACAAAACTTTAAATTATCCAGTTGAAATTTTAGTAGACAATAATTCTCAGAAGGTTGGATTGAGAGCGGGAATGTACGCCACGGCACATTTTCAATTTCCTGAACAGGATCCAGTGGTCTTAATTCCCCGTGGTTCCTTTGTGGGAAGTGTAAGCAGTAGAGAAGTTTACGTGATGTCGGCCGACAGTTTAGCCCAAATTCGCCAAGTGACTCCAGGTAGAATCATTGGTGAACAGGTGGAAATCCTTCAGGGATTGACCCCTGGTGAGATGGTGATAACAAGTGGGCAGATCAATTTGACAGACGGTGTTAAAGTAGCACCGCAGTCTAATTAATCAGAGCGGGATGAACACCTTAAAGAATTGAAGATTCAAATAAAAATTAAAAATGAAAATTGCTGACATTTCCATCAGAAGACCTTCCATCGTGATCGTGGTTTTTACCGCCTTGACCTTGTTGGGAATTATGAGCTACTTCTCATTGAATTATGAGCTGTTGCCCAAATTTACCCCTGGGGTCGTATCGGTTTCTACGATCTATCCGGGAGCGTCTCCCAGTGAAGTTGAAAATACTGTAACCAAGAAAATAGAAGACGCTGTGTCTTCTATGGAGAATATTAAAAAGCTAACAGCGACATCCTTTGAAAGTTTATCTTTAGTAATTGTTGAGTTAAATTCGGAAGCCGATGTGGATCTGGCTCTCAACGATGCGCAACGAAAGATCAATGCTATCCTGTCTGAATTGCCGGATGATGTAGACCCGCCGTCTTTGGCCAAATTCTCCTTAGATGATCTTCCCATTGTGACCTTATCGGCTACATCCAATATGGAAGGCGCGGCATTTTATGATATCATTGATAAGCGGATTCAGCCCACACTCTCTCGCGTATCGGGTGTGGCCCAAGTGAATTTGATCGGTGGACAAGAGCGCGAAATCCAGGTGAACCTGGATGCAGCCAAGGTGGAGGCTTTCGGACTTTCTGCTTTAGAGATCCAGCAGCGTATTCTAACATCCAACCTGGACTTCCCAACCGGCAGCGTAAAGACACAAAACCAAGACATCTTGGTCCGTCTTTCTGGAAAATACAAATCGGTGGATGAGCTGAGAAACCTGGTGATCGCGACGAGTCCGGTCGGCGGACAAATTCGATTGCAGGATATTGCTGATGTACAAGATACCCAAAAAGACGTCGACAAGATCGCACGGGTAAACCAGAAAAACGCATTAGTCCTACAAGTGCTGAAACAATCCGATGCCAATGCCGTGCAGGTGAGTAAAGGTGTGCAAGAATTGATAAAAGAGATTAATGCACAATATGAAGCGGACGGTATACACCTCGAAATCGCGAATGATAGCTCGATTTACACCTTAGAATCCGCGAATGCCGTGGTATTCGACCTGTTTCTGGCGATTCTCCTGGTGGCGGTCGTCATGTTATTTTTCTTACACAGTTTAAGAAATGCATTGATCGTGATGGTGGCGATTCCGGCCTCATTACTCGCGACGTTCATAGGCATAGAGGTTTTGGGTTATACGCTGAACCTTATGTCGCTACTTGGACTTTCTTTAGTGGTGGGTATTTTGGTGGATGACGCGATTGTTGTCATTGAAAATATCTACCGGCATATGGAGATGGGTAAAAACAAGGTCCGCGCTTCCTTTGATGGAGCGAAGGAGATTGGATTTACTGTTGTATCCATTACCTTGGTCATCGTGGTGGTGTTTCTGCCCATTGCGATGAGCACCGGTATGGTTTCCGATATTTTGAGGGAATTCTGTGTGGTGGTGGTGATTGCGACTTTATTGAGTTTGCTGGCTTCCTTTACCATTGTTCCGCTGTTGACGTCTCGCTACGGTAAATTAGAGCGGGTGTCGAACAAGGGTGTATTTGGACGCTTTATTCTTTGGTTCGAAAAACAACTTCAACGCTTTACGGAATGGATCACAAGTATCTTAAAATGGTCTCTGAATCATAAGCTTGTAACATTAATGGTCGTAGGCGCCTTATTCGTGAGTTCTTTTTTCCTGGTCATAGGCGGTTATATTGGTGGAGAATTCTTTGCGCAAGGTGATCGTGGAGAGTTTTTGGTACAAATCGAATTGCCGAAGGAAGCTTCGATCGAGCAAACCAACCAAATGACCAGAAAGGCCGAGCAATTCCTAGCTTCCAAGCCGGAAGTGGTCTCTCAAATTACGACTGTGGGTCAATCCAGTGATGGTTTTGGTGCGGCATTGGCCCCTGCCTATAAATCTGAAATTACGGTTCGCCTGGTAGAGAAAAAATACCGGGATGAAGACTCGAATATTTACGCTGCTAAGATTAAAAGGGAGCTGGAACAGATTTTAGTAGGGGCGAAGGTGAAAACGGTTCCCATTAGTATTGTCGGCTTTGCGGAATCAGCCCCTATAGAAATGGTGGTGATCGGATCAGATTTGGATAGTGTGATGGTGTATGCCGAAGAAATGATGGCGGAATTGAAAAAGATCGCCGGAACCTCGGAGGTGAAATTGTCGGTGGAAACTGGAAATCCTGAGATTATCGTCGAAGTCGATCGGGATAAAATGGCCGCCTTAGGACTGAATCTGGGAACGGTGGGAGCCACGATGCAAACCGCTTTTAATGGTAATACCGACGGTAAATTCCGACAAGGTGAATACGAGTATGACATCAATATTCGTTACGACGATTACGATCGTCAAAATGTTGATGATGTCAGTAACCTCTTGTTCACCAATAATATGGGCCAGATGGTTCGCTTATCTCAGTTTGCGGATATCCAGGAAGGGTCGGGACCAAGTCAGCTCGAACGTCAAGATAAGAGCACTTCTGTCAAGGTTCAATCTCAGGCTATTGGGCGTCCGGCTTCGGCTATCGTAGCAGAGTGGGAGGAAAACATCGCTGAAATCGCTGCTCCAGCGGGAGTAAGTTATGTGTGGGGCGGAAACATGGCAGATCAAACAGAAGCTTTTGGAACCTTGGGAATGGCCCTTATGATTTCCGTTTTACTGGTTTATTTCATTATGGTCGCGCTTTATGATAGTTTTGTTTATCCATTTGTGGTGATGTTCTCTATACCATTATCGGTTATCGGCGCCTTATTAGCGTTGGCATTGACCAATAACTCCCTGAATATCTTTACGATCTTAGGCTTGATCATGTTGATTGGTTTGGTGGCGAAGAATGCGATCATTCTGGTCGATTTTACGAATCATTTGAAAGCTGAAGGGAAGTCCACGCGTGAGGCGTTGATTCTGGCTAATCAAGCACGTCTGCGTCCGATTTTGATGACAACGATCGCGATGGTGTTCGGAATGTTGCCGATCGCGTTGGCCACCGGACCCAGTGCGGAATGGAAAAATGGTCTGGCTTGGGTGATTATTGGTGGATTAGTCAGTTCGCTTTTCTTGACGCTCATTGTGGTACCCGTGGTTTATCAAATTATGGATAATATCTTGCACAAGTTAGGTTTAGATAAGAAGGGCCGTCCAATTCAGGAATGGTTGGATGAGCCGTTTGAAGCACCTTCAGGTAAATCGGGTGGTTAAAACCGCACGCTGCAGGTAAATCGGGTGGTTAAAACCGCACGCTGCAGGTAAATCGGGTGGTTAAAACCGCACGCTGCAGGCTCACTTTAAAAAACTGTACTACATTTGAATCACCCCAAACTCACAGGCTTCGCCTGCTCAGACAAGGGGTGTTTCTTCATTTCGTTTTTCAGTTTTTTATGGCCGTTCGCTTCTGCAATGTGCTTGTTTTAACCACCCGATTTTAGGCGCAGGGCTTTAATCGTGCGATTTTTGAGGATCTAATTGAAGCGTAGCGACATTTTATGTCGCTACGCTTCGTATTTATAAAACTTATGATGAGGATCCGAACAAAAACACTCCTGTAAAGGATTTGTTTCGCTGAAATTGAGTAGAAATATGTAATTTTCCATTCTAACTAATAAAACAGTCGAAATTGACGATATTTTAAACTTAAATGGTAATGAAGAAGATTTTTATTTTTTCGGCGATGCTTTTTACGAGTATAGCGCTGGTTTCTTGTAATGATGCGGAGCAGTCGGCGGCGACTGATTCAGAACAGTCTGGTCCTAAATATGTGATGGTGATCCATGGTGGGGCAGGCACCATCAGTCAAAGCTCGATGACTCCAGAACGTGAACAGGCTTATCATGAGGGCTTAACCACGGCTTTGGAAAATGGATACCAAGCCATTAGTGAAGGTAAATCGGCTTTGGATGCGGTAGAGGCAGCGATATTGGTGTTAGAAGACAATCCCCTGTTCAATGCCGGCAAAGGTGCGGTATTCACTCATGAGGGTAAAAACGAATTGGATGCATCGATCATGGATGGAAGGGATCGAAATGCAGGAGCAGTGGCGGGATTGACCCGTATTAAAAACCCGATTTTGGCAGCGAGAATGGTGATGGAGGAATCTGAGCACGTGATGATGGTAGGTCACGGTGCTGAGCTTTTTGTGACTTCGTTAGGGATGGATACGGTGGAACCGTCTTACTTTTTCACGGAACGTCGTTGGGATGCCCTGCAGCGTGCGATAAAAGCGGAAGAGGTCGATAAGGCCGCATTCAATCAACAGGAGTATGATCAACATCCAGACGATCGGAAGTTTGGTACGGTGGGGGCAGTCGCATTGGATCAAAATGGAAATTTAGCGGCCGGCACTTCCACGGGAGGCATGACCAATAAACGTTATGGTAGAGTGGGGGACGCGCCGATTATCGGAGCGGGCACCTATGCTAACAATGAAACGGTGGGAGTATCCAGTACCGGATGGGGAGAGTATTACATTCGTTCAGTAGCTGCGTATCGTGTTTCTGCTCTGATGGAATTAAAGGGCTTAAGCGTAGTGGAAGCGAGTAAGCAGGTGATTCAGGAAATCGAGGATCTAGGTGGAAATGGTGGCCTGATCAGTTTAGACAAAAACGGCCAAGTGGCCATGGAGTTTAATACTTCTGGCATGTATCGTGGAACCGTGGATGAGGATGGAAATATTTCGATTCATATCTTTAAGGATTAGAACTTCACATCTGTAAAGACTAGAAAAGAATTAAAAATTCAGGATTTAATCATTAGATCCCAACTGGGACATTTTATTAGACAAATTTTTCATGCAGCGGGTAGCCGACGCTCGCTTACCCCTGCATGATTTGCATGATAAAACTCGCGTCCAAGCCTTGGTAATCCCTGATATAATGATCGCAGGGTGGAAGTTCATCGGGTTGATGCGAGGTGAGTACCCCCACGACTTTTGCACCGGCAGCGCGAGCGGCGGTAATGCCGGAAAAAGAATCCTCAAAAACTAGGCATTGTTCCGTGGGAACCCCTAAATGATAAGCGGATTTCAAATAAATTTCCGGATCAGGTTTGTGTTTTTTAACATCTTCACTGGCGAGCATGGACTCCATAGAGGATGTTAAATTCAATGATGTAGTGATGAGTTCTAAATTAGCCCGAGGAGCTGAAGTCGCTACGCCCGTCCGTAATCCAGCCTCCTTCAGGCGCTTTAGAAAGGGAGTAAAACCGCTGATGGGATCCACGATCTCACGGTAAATTTCCCTAAACATGGCTTCCTTTTCATCCTCCAACACCTGTAATTCCTCACCTTGAATGTTTCGGCCAAAGAAATGGCTCATGATATAACTATTATGCTTCCCATACATGTGTTTGGCAAAGTCCGTGTCATCAATCGACAAGTTATATTGGCGAAAAAAAGCAAGAAACGCTTTCTCATGGTGTGGATTGGTGTCCACGATCACGCCATCCATATCAAAAACTACTGCACACTTCATTTAGCTTCCTACCTTCTTTAGTTTTTGTAAATTTTGCTCGCCCAAGGCCCACAATGTGCGGGGTGCAGGTTTCATTTTCACGTGAGTTTTTACGGCGAATTTCCGAATATGCTCCATCACTTCTTCGACCGAATCGGAAAAAAGCAGCAGGTCCATATCCTCCTCGCTGATGGTTTTTTCAGCGATCATGCGCTCGACATGTCGAATGATGTCCTGATGAAATTCCTTGCCCATCACCACGATCGGAAAGCGTTGAATTTTTCCAGTCTGAATCAGGGTCAATGTTTCAAAAAACTCATCCAAGGTTCCAAATCCTCCAGGTAAAACCACAAAGGCAAAGGAATACTTTCGGAGTATTTCTTTCCGTACAAAGAAGTATTCAATGTTCACAAATTTATCCAAATAAGGATTTTCGTGTTGTTCATGGGGCAAAACGATATTACAGCCCACGGAAAGCGCTCCCACATCCCGGGCACCGCGATTGGCCGCTTCCATGATACCCGGCCCGCCACCAGACATAATCGCAAAACCCATTTTTCCGATCTCTGCTGATACCTTTCGGGCCAATTTATAGTAGGGATGATCCTCTTTAAATCTGGCAGAACCAAAAACGGTTACGCAGGGTCCTACAAAATGCAAAGCGCGCATTCCCTTCATGAATTGCATCAGTACTCCAAATAAATACTTCAATTCACGAAATCGCGAACTTCGGCCTTCTAAAAACTTTTTTTCTTCTTTTGCGTAAGCATTTGTCATGAGATTCTGATCGTTTTGGAACAAAATTACGATTAATTCAGGTCCTATTAAAAATACAGGCCAATCTTGGAAAATTGTCCCAAACCAGTAATATACGAAAAATTTTTATGTATTCCAAATGAGCGCTTGTGCTTCTTCCAGAACTTTTCGTTCTTTTGACTTACTTAGTCGAAGATTATCTAAAACATGCGCGTTTTTCACCAGATCTTTCACCAGTATGCATCCACTCGCCAAGAGGGATTTCTTTTCATTTTTCGTGAGGTTCGTGAGGCAGGTCAGGGGGTATAAGCCCGCAAAATCCACACGGTTCTTAATACTTTCCCCTACTGGATAATCCCAAGAAAGCAGGTTTAGTCCATAATGTGCTGCAAAATCAATGGAGTCCGTGGTAAAATAAGCATTGGTCACCATCCAGCCGGAAGTGATGGGGCAGTTTTTATTAAAATAGGGAAAGGTCAAAGATTCCAAATCTTTCAAACGTGAAAGGAAATACATCGGCGTGGTGACGCTGGTCTTGGCTTCGGTCGAGTTTTTGAATTTGCACTCCACGATTGTGAGCGCCTCTTCTTTCAATGCTAAAACATCAATTTCGTGTGAAACGGCTCGTCCCTGCAGTATTTCGCCGGTCAGCGTTTCATACCCCATGTATTCAAAAATCCGTGCTGTCCATTTCTCAAAATGAAAACCGCCTGGCCCCAAATCCTTTAAGGCGCGTTTTAAACTGTACCGAGCGGCAAAAGAACTCGCTCTTTTACGTAATTGAGTATGCGCCAGGCGATACAGTTCTTTAGTATGTATGCCATCGTAGATTATGGGTAGTATGGATTGGACAATATCATCCACAGCTTCCATGGAAGCACCCGATTTGGTGAGGGATATTCTAAATTTTTGCTGATCAAAGGGAACCAATTCACCGGAATATTTTTTGACCCGAATAATTTCTGAGTTTTTTATTTCCATATTTGATAATATAACTACTTGTTTTAAGCTGTCTATGGGATCCTTCCGATGGGGTAGCGCATATGCGTTTTTTCTGCATAATCAGAACGTGAATGAATCCAGTTTAACTGGGCTTGTGCATTGTTCCGAAGTTGTTCGTAGGCAGCTTTAGCCTCTTCAAATGCCCGGCGCAATTCCGGATTATCCTCTAATAACTGGGTTGCTTCGTCCTCAAACACGTAAGCGGAGAAGTATTCCTTTCGACTCAGTACAGAATCAAAGAAATTCCAGTTGAAAAATGAATCTGGGGCCTGGGGTTCCAGAACCTCTACCAGGTAACGATTCGCGTATTGGTCCGTATAAGCGAGGTAATCCCCTTGGTAGACTTGGATTTGCTGCGTTTCACTACGAACTTGCACTCGGCTATGGTTATAATGACCTTCATAAGGCGCTCGAGCAGTCTGAAACTCTTCGATATAATACATGTCCAGCGTCATCAGCGTGTCTTGCTCCACGCGTGTCGTGCGAACCCCGTTTAGGTGCAGCAAATCAATCACTTCATGCCAAGCTTGGGGTATCACATAGGCTGTGGGCGCGGTAACCGTAATCCCGGGTTTATAGCGATTGTAATAACGGATAGTTTTAGTATAGGGTCGGTCCCGATCGTAAAACAAGCGGTCCATGCCACTGACTTCACTGGGTTTGGTGCCCGATTCGAATCCTAAAAAATCGATTTCATCGTAACGTGTGGTGTCCAATTCCCAGCTCAGAACAAATTCCTTCTGCTTTCGGATTGCTTCGCGGGTGGCCTGGCGGCTCCGTAAGATTTCTTCGGAATTCGCAGCGCTGACCGCTATAAAATGCGTTAAGAGCTGATAGGTGGAGCGCACCCGATCGGGATAGGGCTTTAACATATGGGTTTCAGGCATGTATCCGATGGTATGGTGCAATGCGGCGTAGCCCGTGGAATAACGAGGCCCTTCCAAGAAGGATACAATGCCTGATTCGGGGGTACGGCCCCGAAAGCTCACGTAGGGTACCATGGGGTAACCGCTGTCGCTCATTCGCGCGTAGAGCGAATCGGTGATGTTCCCGGCCAACTCCCGCAATGGGGCTGCCAGTTTATCGCGCTGGGTATCGATCAGGGTCATGACGTATTGGTAATCTGCTCCATTGCTGGTGTGCGTATCCATGAATACGTCAGGATCCCAGGTATGGAAGATTTCTTGGAAGGTACGGGAGTTTCGGGAGTCGGTCTTGATAAAATCTCGGTTTAAATCGAGGTTTCGGGCATTGCCTCGGAAGCCGTAGGCTTCCGGGCCGAGCTGATTCGCGCGGGACCTGCCGCGCTGATGCATGCCGCCCACGTTATACACCGGGATGATCCCAATCACCAAATTCTCGGGAAGCGCTCCTGATCGGAGCAGATCTCGGCTCAGCATCATCGAGGCGTCGATGCCCTCGGGCTCGCCGGGGTGAATCCCGTTATTAATAAGCAAAATCGTTTTCCCGGCGGCCCGGGCCTCGACCGGATCGAAGATCCGGTCCCGCGAAAGCACCAGCACATGAAGCGGTTCTCCAAAATCGGTGCTCCCGTAAGGAATTAAACGACATTGATCGTACTGCTGATCCAGTCCCCGATAAAATTCCATGACTTCTGCATAAGTGGCGGTTTGATGCTCGTTACGCTCAAAACTGATCTGCTGTGCCTGCGCTGTGAATATTGAATCGGCGGAGAACCCCAAAAAAGCCCCCATCAACAGAAGAAAATGCATAGAAATCGAAGTTTTTTTCATGATTACAGAATTTGGTGTAGCATTTGCGCTTCCATATACGTTATACGAACAATAACACTTGTCGTTATCCGAAGAATAGCACAAGCAAATATATAATCTAATTTAAGTAAAGATGAAAATGGTTCCTTTTTTTTACAAATCCGCGCTCATTCTGATGGTGGTTATGAGTAGTGTCATTATGGCTTGTGACAAAGCAGACACAGCAATAGCGCCCCAAGACCTGGAATTGACCCCAAATGAATTAAGCATGGTCAAACAGAGTAATGAATTTGCATGGAAACTCTATGAACACGCCTTGTCTTCTTTGAAAAGTGATGAAAATGCCATGCTGTCACCCCTCAGTGTGCAGGCAGCCTTGGCGATGACCTGGCAGGGAGCGCGTGCTTCGACCCGAGAAGCCATGGCAGAAGCCCTGGGTTTATCGGATTTTGAAACCGAGGACATCAATGCCTATTTTAAAAAGCTCATTTCCGATCTGCCCAACCTGGATCCCCGGACCAAATTGGACATAGCCAATTCCATTTGGTACAGACAGCAATTCCAAGTGTTACCGGAGTTTTTAGATGTGAATCAACAATTTTTTCAAGCAGAGGTGCATGCGCTGGATTTTAATCAGCCCACCGCTGTAGATCAAATCAATCAATGGGTGAGCGATCAAACGCATCAGAAAATCGAAAAAATTGTCCAGCAATTGGACGGGAATCTGGTCATGCTGTTAATCAATGCTGTTTATTTCAAAGGCGATTGGGAACAAAAATTTGATCCAGAAGCCACCTATAGCGATGTTTTTCACCATGGCAGCGATGCCACTCATATTATACATGCGGATTATATGAAAATTGAGCATACTTTTCCGTATCGGCAAGGTCCGGATTACGATGCGGTAGAACTGCCATATGGAAATAAGAAATACAGCATGCTGGCCATTCGCCCTAAAGATGGTATAAGCATAACCGATCTCATGGTTCAATTTCGGGATCCTCAGGTCTGGAAGGAATCCTTTCAATCCTCCTCCATGTTTTCACGTAAAATGATATTGTCCTTTCCAAAGTTTACATTCTCGTATGCGAATACATTAAATGATGAATTATCGGCACTGGGAATGGGCGTAGCCTTTAGTCCTGCAGCTGATTTTTCCGGCATCAGTACGCAAGGGCCACTTGAAATCAGTGAGGTGAAACATAAAACCTTTATCGAGGTGAATGAAGCCGGGACCGAGGCTGCTGCAGTGACTTCGGTGGGGATCGTGCTTACTTCCATGCCGGCTCAACCGTTTGAATTGAAGTTCGATAAGCCTTTTTTGTTTGTGATTCGTGAGGTTTCCTCTGGTTTGATACTTTTTATGGGTCAATTAAATAATCCCCAATCTGAAAATACAGAGCTTTAAAATATGATTTTCATAAATTCAGCCATATCATTGCCATAATTATTGATATAATGTTAAATCCTTAAAAATATCTAAACAATTTTCTGTTTTTATTACGAATTTCGATTTAATTTGCTTTACTTTGTAGCAGTTTAACAAATCAGGGAATATTTCCTGATCGATTAAGAAATTTAAAACAATAAAAACAGAAACATATGTGTGGTATTATTGGAGTATTCGAATTGGATGGCCGCTCGGAAGCTTTACGTCCGACCGTTTTAGAAATGTCCCGAAAGGTGAGACACCGTGGTCCGGATTGGTCGGGCATTTACAGTACGGAGAAGGCCATTTTGGCGCATGAGCGTTTAGCGATCGTAGATCCCAAA
>DASRQK010000260.1:0-6265 GCA_035645875.1 Sphingobacteriaceae bacterium
GTATCGGTGGGAAAGGACTCGATCTGCCGAATATCTTCAGCCGGACCACGCACGACCACATATTCAGGCGTGATTTCCACTGGTCCGATATGACCGAATTGTCTGCGGTATTTCAATTCAGAAACTAACTCCACCGGCACCCGTTTCTCTGTTTGAGCGGAAAAATCAAAAAATAGTGTGTCCGGATTCACCGAGACCACACGGTGATTGGTAGGGAACTGCCGATTGATAAACCCCAATTGGTTCGAAAAAATGATGTAATTACGATTCTGTAAGCCGCTCAAATCTACTTGCACCGCCTTCTCCTCCTTTTGGAGCGAAGAAAACAAAAGCTGCCAGCCCGTGGCTTCCATGCTGATGTGCGCTGAATCAGATTGCAGGGATTGAAAAGCGCGATTGTCTGGAATATTTATGTATTCCAGGCGAACCGGTTTATTATAAAGATAGGTATTGGATACAGCAAAAAGAACCCACGCAAAAAACGAGAAAAGTACACACTTCAGAAAAATGCTAAGCTTTCTGCGTTGGTTCTTATTTAACTGTACACGCGCCATAGCAAAGCTATGAAAATTAGGATTGAGCCGGTGGCTGGTTCAATGCTTTAGAAGCATCCAACGCGATGGCCGTTTTGTCAAAACGAATTTTCGTTCCACTGCCCACGTCTACCAAGAAAGTGGTATCACCCACTTCAACGATACGACCATGGATCCCGGCATTGGTCACCACACGATCATTGATCTTCAATTCCTCAATATACTTTTTGTGATCTTTGGCTTTCTTCATTTGCGGACGAATCATAAAAAAGTAAAATACCACGATGATCAAAATCATGGGCAAGAAACTCATCAATCCGCCACCTGGCGCCGCTTGTAATAAAACAGTACTTATCATGTTAACTATATATGGTTTAAAAAATTTACTTTGCTGTTACCTCGCCTCTCAAGTGCAATAAAACGACCGGAGTCGCCCCATTATTGGCCACCGTGATGATTTTATGTTGCTTACCCACTTGACCATTCGAGTCAAACACCACTTTCACATTTCCTTCCGCACCTGGAGAAATAGGCGTACGGGAAAACTCGGGTGTGGTACAACCACAAGAAGCACTAACCTGATTCAGGATCAAGGGTTGATCACCCGAATTGGTAAATACGAAGGTATGTTCCACTACTTCTCCTTCGGTCACGACACCGAAATCATAGGTGTCCGCTCCCACGGCCAGATTCGCCTGACCGGAAACACCAGCTGTACTTTCAATGCCACTTTCATTTCCACCATCATCCACCACGCTCACCGTTCCCTCGGCTGCATCTTGAATTTGATTCATTTCACTCAAGTCCTGCGCTGCCGACGAATCCTGCGAAGCACCTCCACCACAGCCCACCATCACAGCAGCGGCTGCCAATATCACTAATGTAGATAGTTTTGTATTCATTTTTAGTTTATTCATAGTTATTCGTTCTTTCTCTTTTCGTCCTTGCTCCACTCGTCCTTGCTCCTACTTCATTCCCCGATCATTCTTCCGAATTCGACCGCTACTTTGCAAATCACTCAGAATCTTATCCAACACTCCGTTAATAAACGTATTGCTCTTCGGTGTACTAAATTCCCGAGCCAGATCGATGTACTCATTCATCGTCACTTTCACAGGAATAGAGGGGAAGTTTAGCATCTCACAAATCGCCATTCGCATCAGCAAGGTATCCACCAGCGCGATCCGTTCTCCCTCCCAGTTTTGCGTTTTATCCTCAATTAATTTCTGATATTCATCAGCATAGCGAATCGTATGGGTCAATAAGTCGAGCGCGAACACCCGATCTTCCTCCCAATTTAAACTTAGCTGCGCCAAATGATTTTGACTGGGCACCTCACTGCTAAAGTTTTTCAGCGTCTTGGCTAACATCGCCCGCAACACTTCTTTATCCATGGACCAATTTAAGAATTTTTCTTCAAAAGCCTGATCCACAACAGGCGAAACCAAAACAATCTTCCTGAAAATATATTTGATAACATCTTTTTCGGCGGCAATGGAACGATCTTCCAATTTTAAATATTCTGCATACGCTTCGGAAGTCTTTAATTGGCTGAATATGGATTTCACAATCTCCGGGTCAAAAGACCAAGATACTCGATACTTTTTAATCCCCTCTTGATATGCTTTATTGTGACGTAGGGACTCGATAAAAGTATTCGTGACTAATTTCGTATTGGCATTTAAATCCGCTTCAGTAGGTAAAAGCTTACCCGCTCGCTCATCCGCGTCTCTTTGCGCATAATCCGCCACATCTTCCAGTAAACCAAGTGCCCAAATGTACATGGCATAAACTTGGTCCACGCTTTCCAACAAGGCCTTTTCAAACCGATTGACTTCCTTATTGTCAGAAGCCTGATACGCATACAGTGTCTGTAATACCCTGACTCTTAAGTGTCTTCTATTGAGCATATTTTAAAGAACGTTATAAACAAGTTGCAAATATACGCAATTGTTAGTTCAAGCTCCCATTTATTATGTAAATTTGCGACTAAAGATGAAGCACCTCGCACACCTCAATAAGTATTTTTATAAGTACCGCTGGAGAATGATTCCGGGCGTGCTCTTCGTCATCATCTCGAATTACTTTGGGGTGATTCCCGCCCAAGTGATTCGACTTGCCTTTGATTTAGTGACGGAAAACATTGGTTTATACCGCCTTTACAATGGTTTCGACCGCCAAGAAATTGTGAACGACCTTTTCGCCTACAGCCTATTTCTATTCGGCGCCTTAGTATTGGTCTTGGCATTGATCCGGGGATTGTTCCTTTTTCTCATGCGACAAACCCTCATTTTAACCTCCAGGCACATCGAATATGACCTTAAAAATGAGATTTACGAGCATTATCAAAAACTAAGCAGCGCGTTTTACAGACGGAACAATACCGGAGACCTGATGAATCGCGTGACCGAGGATGTCAATCGGGTGCGTTCCTATCTGGGGCCGGCGATCATGTATTCGATCAATACCGTGGTTTTATCTATCATGGTGATCGCTTCGATGATCAGTGTGAATCCACAATTGGCGCTATATGCCTTGCTACCCATCCCTTTTTTATCTGCCTTATTGCTCTACGTTAATCGCATTATCAATCGACGTAGCGAACGCATACAGCGGCAGCTTTCGACCCTTTCGGCATTGGTCCAGGAAACGTTTTCAGGCATACGGGTGGTCAAAACCTATAACCGAGAGCAAGATCGCATGGACGCTTTCGAAAAAGAGAGCCACACTTATAAAGACGAGACACTGGGCTTAGTACGGGTCGAGGCGGTGTTTTTTCCTTTGATCCTCTTACTCGTGGGACTGAGTACGATCATCACCGTTTATGTGGGAGGATTGGAAGTTTCACGAGGTACGATCAGTGGAGGTAATATTGCGGAATTTATTGTGTATGTGAATCAACTCACTTTTCCGGCGATGTCATTGGCATGGGTAACTTCGCTGATCCAGCGTGCCGCGGCGTCCCAAAAACGGATCAATGAATTTTTACAGACCGAGCCGGAAATCCGGCCCGGGCCCTTACAGCCTGATGGCTTGAAAGGACATATTCGATTTGAAGGAGTCAGTTTCACCTATCCGGATACGGGAATCAAAGCCCTGAAAAACATCCATTTTCAGGTGGAGCCGGGACAAATTGTGGCCATCATCGGACGAACCGGTTCAGGCAAATCCACCATCACTCAGCTTTTGATGCGGATGTACGACGCGGATCAGGGAACTATCACTGTCGATGGGACGGATATTCGCCAATTCGACACAGCCGCTTATCGGCAGCATATCGGTTATGTGCCGCAGGAAGTCTTTTTATTTTCCGATACCATCGCGAATAACATTGCGTTCGGGTTGGACGAAGCTACACCAGAACAAATCGAGGATGCGGCACGTAGAGCGGTAGTCTATCATAACATCATCGGATTTGAGGATGGTTTCCAAACCCATATTGGCGAACGAGGCATTACCCTTTCTGGTGGACAAAAACAGCGGCTATCCATCGCCCGTGCCTTAATTAAAGATCCCACCATTTTGATTTTTGATGACTGCCTCTCCGCTGTGGACACCAGCACGGAAGAACAGATCCTGGCTCAATTACGCGATACTATTGCCGATAAAAGCTGTGTTTTTATCGCACACCGTATCTCGACCATCAAAAATGCGGATCACATTTTGGTGCTGAACGAGGGCGAGATTATCGAACAAGGAACGCATGAGAAATTGTTGGAATTAAAGGGTGAGTACTTTGAGCTCCATGAAAAACAATTACTGGAAGAAGAAGAAGCATAAATACGATTTGTCTATGGAAACAGTTGAGTTTTTGCAAAGTTTGCAACAGCGTTTTGAACAGAATTCGCACCGTCACAAAGGCATAGTATGGGCTAATGTACTGGAACGACTGAAAAGACAGCCTGAAAAACTAAAGTCTCTTATGGCAATGGAGGACACTGGCGGAGCGCCCGATGTTATTGGAGTTTCAGAAAAATCGGGGGATATATTATTCGTAGATTGCAGCAAAGAAACCCCCAAAGGACGCCGCAGCATTTGTTACGATCCAGCAGCTTTAGCTTCGAGAAAAACACACAAACCTGTCCATAGTGCAGTGGGAATGGCTGCGGAAATGGGCGTTCGACTTCTGAACGAAGCACTATATCAGCAGCTCCAAGCGTTGGAGGAGTTCGATCTGAAAACCTCTTCATGGTTGGAGACTCCTGCGGACATTCGTGCGCTCGGTGGAGCCCTATTTGGAGACCGTCGATTTGGACGGGTTTTCACCTATCACAATGGCGCGGAATCCTATTATGGTGTACGTGGCTTTAGGGCCGTGCTGGAAGTGTAAAAATGTCGGGTGTCCATGATCACAAAAATCCTATTGGACAAAAGTCCGGACATTTGTGCGATAGGCTTTTCAAGAAATTCACTTAACCTAGGGCAACAAGACCATATCATAAATTACGAATAAAAAAATAGGATGAACCAGATGAGACAGACCATATTAGGTGCAGGAGGAGACATCGGAACGCTGCTCGCCAAAGAACTGAAAAAATTCACGGACAAAATTAGGCTCGTCGCCCGTCACCCAGAACAAGTAAATGGAGATGACGAATTAGTGACTGCAGATTTACTGGATGCCGAAGCGGTGTCCCGAGCAGTGGAAGGATCCGAGATCGTTTACCTTACCGTCGGATTAAAATACGATGCGCGGATCTGGCAGGATCAATGGCCGGTAATCATCCGTAATGTGATAGATGCCTGTGTACGCCATAACACAAAGCTGGTTTTCTTCGACAATGTGTACATGTACGATAAAAACGAAATCCCAAGCATGCACGAGGAAAGTGCTTCGAACCCGCCCTCCAAGAAAGGTGCTGTCAGGTTAGCGGTGGTGGAGCAGATCAACGACGCTATGGCACACCGTAACCTCCAAGCCTTGATCGCACGTAGTGCTGATTTCTATGGGCCGGGGTCTAAAAACGGCATATTCAATATATTGGTCCTAGATCCGATCACAAAAGGTAAAAAAGCCAATTGGCAGGGGAATCCGAATTGCATCCACTCATTTACCTATACGCCCGATGCCGCCCGAGCGACAGCCATTCTCGGCAATACGGACAGCGCCTACAATCAGATTTGGCACTTGCCCACATCGACAGAACGACTAAAAGGAAGTGAATTAATGGATATGGCGAACGGGATCAAAAATCAGAAAAGCGGCTACCGTGTATTGACCCCAACCTTACTAACCATTGGAGGTTTATTCGATCGGACGATCAAGGAAGTCATTGAGATGAACTACCAATATAATCAGGATTATTTCTTCCATAGCGATAAGTTTTGTGACGCGTTTAAGTTTACACCGACGCGCTATGAGGACGGCATCAGGGAAGTGTTATCCAGTGCACCCTAATGCACAAACAAAATAAAATACTAAAAATTTCCATATATCAAAAGATAGTGTTACATTTGCGGTATTACAAGGCGTTGCCAATACAATTTTTCTGACCAGTTTTGCTTATCCCTCACTATTCAGTCTAGTTTTTTAGTCGCCCTTTTAAAGTTAACAACAATATATTTAGCATACATTTTGCTGAGCAGAGCGACATTTAGATTCCGATTTCAAGTTTCCCATTCTAAAAGTTGGTCGGATTTCCGGTCTGAAAAGCACATAACATATTAAATAATTTATCAATAAATCAATAATACCATGCAAGAAGGAACAGTAAAATTCTTTAACGAAACCA
>DASRQK010000261.1:0-5235 GCA_035645875.1 Sphingobacteriaceae bacterium
ACAGCTAACCTATAAAAAGATCGATGACTTCCCACTTTTAAAACAAGACATTGAAGCCTACTTAGGGATGATCGGTCAACTGGGAACCCCCATCGCCACCATTCGGACCGAGGGCGCCGAATTGTTCAACAAACTTTTTGATGATGATTTTAAAACAGATGCGCATACGGTGATCATTCCGGATGACATATTACATTACCTTCCCTTTGAATTATTGGTCCAAGATGGTAAATACCTCATCGAAGATCACGTCATTTCATATGCAGCTAACTTTTATTTTCTAAAAGGGAACAATGACCAATTCATGCGTGAAGGAAGTGCTGCTCAGAAAAGAAAACAGAAAAACCGCCAAGTAGCATTCTTCGCGCCCGAATATACTGGGGCTGTGCCCGAAAACAAGTTAGCAGTACGCGGCAGTCCCTATTCCCTGGCCGGCGCTGCAGAGGAAGTCAAAGAAATCGCGCGGTTGGTTTCGGCGCAAGTATATCAGGGCAAATACGCCTCAAAATCCAAATTTAAATCATTAGGTGGCCAGGTTTCGGTGTTTCACCTGGCGATGCATTCCAACCTCCACGATGGGGATCCGGAGCTCAGCAACCTGTTGTTCTCCAGTGAGGAAGAAGAAGATTACGAGATGTATATCTCCGAACTATACGGCATGAATTTCAATGGGGATCTGGCCGTGTTGAGTGCGTGTAATACCGGTGTAGGTGGATTCGGGGATGGTGGGAACCTGGTTTCTATGCACCAAGCCTTCACTACGGCAGGCATACCCGCGACAGTGGCCAGCCTGTGGAATGTGCCCGATGAGTCTACCAAGGAAATCATGATCGCCTTTTATACGAACCTACGAAAAGGGATGGATAAAGCCTCGGCGTTGCGGGAAGCTAAATTGGACTACCTACTAAATAATTCTGATGAAAATCTGCAGCACCCCTTTTACTGGGCGGCTTTTGTATTATCGGGTGACGATTCGCCCATAGCGCTGGCTCCACCTTCCATTTGGAACAATGCATGGATGCTATTGGGAATGGGTATTGTATTGATAGCCGGTATAGGTTTGGGTATCCTGAGACGAAACTCAAAGCGGAATCGTGAACAAAGGCACTTCACTATGTGATGCCATCTGGCGCGTTTTACTCCGGTGTACCATGGACGCCCAGAAGCCCTGCTTTTGAGGCACCATGATCAATAAGTCTGCCTGGATATTCTTTACTTCTTCGTGAATCGCCTGAATGACCGCATTGGAAGAAACATTCTTGTAGGTATAAGAAACGCCCTCCAGGCCATCCTCTAAAATCTTTAAAATCGGTGAGTCGGTCGAAGCTGCCTCCAGGTCTTTCACTTTCTTTTGAACGTAAAACACCGTAACCTGGGCTCCGTAACTCATCGCCACTTCACGAACGCGCTGCAATACTTGCTCCTCCACTCCTTTCTCCACATCGCAAGCGAACAATATCTGCTTCACACCCGTATATTTCGTGCTGCGCGGCACAGCCAATACCGGAACGCGCAGCTTATGGATAGCCGAAGTCGTGGTATTGCCTAAAAGCTCTTGTTCCAAAGACTTCTCAGGCATACCCATCACCACCGCACGAGTTTCATATTTTTCGATTACTTTTTTCAGTTCATCATGGAAATTACCGGTAGTCCATTCCAATTTCAATGGATAGTCGTACTTTTCTTGAAGCTTTAACACATGCGATTGGGCTTGCATTTTAAAGTTTTCCAAGGCGTCGGCCACCGAGAAAGTAGCAACACGCGAGTTTATCATATCCATCGCGCTATTGTGCAGATGGAACATAACAATCCGCGCACCAATAGCTTTAGCGGTTTGAATCGCAAAGTCCGTAGCTGAATCAGACTCCTTGGAGTAGTCAAAAGCGACAATTAAAGTTTTTTCCATAAACTGATCATTTGCAGTAAAGATAATGAACTCCAAGCTAAACCACAAATACATAATTAAAGAAACGGCCGAAAATCACTAATAAACAAGTACAGGATCGGCGAATATTTTACAAGAATCATAACGATTGTATCTAATAATTGTCTATTTTCGCATCTTTATGATGTACCAACTTGTACCAAAAACCAAATTATGTTTGAGCAAATAATCAATTATATTAATGGTATCATTTGGAGCGATGCCTTGATTCTTTTATGTGCCGGAGCGGGGATTTACTTTTCTATAGCCACCAAATTTCTGCAATTTTCGAATTTTCGAGACATGTTACGTCTCCTATTTTCGGGTAGTTCCACCGAAAAAGGTGTATCTTCCTTTCAAGCCTTCGCCGTCGCTTTGTGTGGACGGATCGGAACGGGAAATATCGCCGGTGTAGCGACCGCCATTGCCATGGGTGGACCGGGGGCTATATTCTGGATGTGGGTCATCGCGCTATTTGGTAGTGCGTCGGCCTACATTGAGTCAACCTTGGGACAAATTTATAAGGAGGTAAAAGATGGGCAATACCGAGGAGGCCCTTCTTATTATATAGAAAAAGGATTGGGCGTCAGATGGTATGGTGTCGTATTCGCCTTAGTTACCATTCTCAGTACCGCATTTTTCCTAACGGGTGTGCAGAGTAATAGTATCTCCAAAAGCATGGAAACCGCCTTTAGTATTCCATTGGAATATACAGGGATCGTATTGGTCGTGTTAATTTTCTTAATCGTAGCCGGTGGAATTAAACGCATCAGTAGGTTTGCGGAATTGGTGGTGCCTTTCATGAGTGTGGCCTATATATTAGTGGCATTGACCATCATTATTGTCAATTACGATCAAGTTCCGAGCATGTTTTCGTTGATCTTTAAATCTGCCTTTAATTTAGAATCCACCTTTGGTGGCATCGTTGGATCGGCGATCGCTTGGGGAATTAAACGAGGGGTATACTCCAACGAAGCCGGTCAAGGTACCGCACCTCACGCGGCATCCGCGGCGGCCGTGAGTCACCCGGCTAAGCAGGGGCTCGTGCAAGCATTCTCCATTTACGTAGACACGCTTTTAATCTGTACCGCTACGGCCTTGATGATCTTGATCACCGGACAGTACAATGTCTACGGACCTGACGGAGGTTATATTGTGGAAAATCTACCCGGTGTGGAATTGGGACCAGCCTATACTCAAAATGCAGTGGCTCAATTGTTCCCTACATTAGGAAGTGCATTTGTAGCGGTTTCCCTGGCGATGTTTGCCTTTACGACACTCATCGCGTATTACTACATGGCCGAGACCAATCTCACCTATTTAGATAAAACGGGTAAATACTTTCGAATCGGAAAATGGGTGATCATCGCCATGGTATTGGGTTCGACGTACTATGGGGCGATTAAATCCGCTTCATTAGCCTGGACCATGGGTGATATTGGGGTAGGTAGTATGGCTTGGTTAAACATTATCGCCATCTTATTATTAAGAAAACCGGCCTTGAAAGCGTTAAAAGACTACCGCGCACAGAAGAAAGCTGGAAAGGATCCCGTCTTCAGCCCGAAAGATCTGGGTATTAAAAACGCAGAATACTGGGATAATAGAGAAGCAAAGAATAATTAATCCCGCTGAAACCTGAAACTTCAGCAGACAAAAGAAAACCCGATCCAGCATGCGCCGGTTCGGGTTTTTCTTTCGTGTTCATCACACGATCGAGGTGGTTGATTATAAAATACCTTAAAAATCGTAACGATTCGTGTCTATGAGCCGCTTTGCGATCCGTTGGCGCGCCTCTTTAATGTTATAAGGCGCTGTCTTTGTAAATCTACGTAGACCGACCATCATCATTTTCAGCTCGTCACCTTCGGCGAAAGAATTCAGCGCTTCTTTTCCTCCAAAATATACCTGATCCACGGCTGTGTGGAGATAAACGCGGGCGATATCCAATTGGGCCGAAACGGCTTCCTCTCCTCGCTCGTGGTATAATTTTTCTACACGCAGCAAGGTGGATTCGGCCAAATAAACGTATCCAATCATATCGGCGACATTCATCAAAATTTCCTGTTCTTTAGACAGGGTCATCATGAGCTTTTGCACCGCTGCTCCCGCCACCAAAAGACCGGCCTTCTTCAGATTGGACAAGGTTTTTTTCTCGTAGGCAAAGGGGGCATCATCCTCCTCAGCAAAATCCGGTATCGCCATCAATTCTCCCGCTACAGCCTGCGCCGGTCCCATCAAATCCAACTCGCCCTTCATCGCGCGCTTCAATAACATATCGACGATCAGCAATCGATTGACCTCATTAGTCCCTTCAAAAATCCGATTGATCCGAGAATCACGATAAGCCCGCTCCATAGGCGCGTCTGCCGAATAACCCATTCCGCCATAGATTTGCACGCCCTCGTCCACCACATAATCCAACATCTCCGACCCCCAAACCTTCAAAATAGCACATTCTATCGCGAATTGTTCCGTCGCCTTCAATTTCGCTTGACCCATCTCCATACCACCGGCCACCAATGCGTCATAGGCATCGTCAATGTTTTGACCCGCCCGATATGCGGCACTTTCTACTGCATAATTTCGCACGACCATTTCTGCCAATTTATAGCGTATCGCTCCGAATTTCGAGATTTGCAGACCAAATTGAACACGTTCATTGGCATAATTCACCGCCTGATCAATGACTGCACGAGCGGAACCTATCGCCGAAGCGCCTAATTTAATCCGGCCGATGTTCAAAATATTCACGGCGATTTTAAAGCCATTGCCTCGTTCGGACAACATATTTTCCACCGGTACGGGACAATCATTGAAGAAAATCTGACGGGTAGAAGAGCCTTTGATCCCCAGTTTTTCCTCTTCCGGATTCATGGTAATGCCCCCAAAATCGCGCTCAATGATAAAAGCAGTCAAATTCTTATCGTCCTCAATCTTCGCAAATACAATGAAAACATCTGCAAACCCGCCATTGGTGATCCACATTTTTTGACCATTGATCAAGTAATGCGTCCCGGCTTCGTTCAGCTTCGCGGCAGTCGTTCCCGAATTGGCATCCGAACCGGCATTGGGCTCCGTCAAGCAGTAAGCAGCCTTCCATGCTCCACTGCTCAATTTTGGGATATATTTCTCCTTCTGTGCATCGTTTCCATAATACAAAATAGGAAGGGTACCGATACCGGTATGCGCCGAAAGGGCCACCGCAAATGAGTGTCCCGGACCCACGGCATCCGCCACCAACATGGACGTATTAAAGTTTTTACCAAAACCTCCATACTCCTCTGGAATGGAAACGCCCAATAGACCGAGCT
>DASRQK010000262.1:0-2437 GCA_035645875.1 Sphingobacteriaceae bacterium
TCAGGCTCAATGCCCCTTGTGTACTGCCGTGGTAGGCTTTACGAGCTGCTATGATTTCCGTTCGGCCTGTGAACTTTTTAGCGATTTTCATGGCGCCTTCGGTGGCCTCCGTGCCGGAATTGGTGAAATACACCGAGCCCATCGTCTCGGGAAGCACCTCCAGTAAGCGGGTAGCTAACTCGACTTGGGGTGCCTGAACAAACTCCCCGTACACGGTCACGTGCAGGTAACGATCCAATTGATCCCGGATCGCATCCAGAACCGCCGGGTGACGGTGGCCGATATTGCTCACGGCAAAACCCGACACCAGGTCCAGGTAACGTTGTCCCTGCGGCCCGTAGAGGTAGACTCCCTCGGCTTTTTCAATCTCCAATAAGCGTGGAGAATGCGAAGTTTGAGCCGTATTTAATAAAAATAATTGACGGTAATTTAACATGGCGGCGGACTAGTGCATCCTCCTTCCATCGCGACGACGAAGCTCCTGAACTAATTTTTCACGAAACTCGCGCTCTACCTCAAAGAATCGAGATGCCCGAGCCTGCCCGACGATCGCTGTATAACGTTCACGGTATTTCTTTTTGATCCCCAGTATGGCCGTCTCGGTAGCCAGCTCATCCATTTTACTCCTGTCCCGACGGTTGCGATTATCTACACCTCTACTGGCTTGTAAAACCGCATTCATCTCCTTTCGGTACTCATTGTAAAGCGGGAAAAAGCGTTGCGCTTCCTGCGAAGTGAGGGACAACTGTTGCGTAATAAAGGCGATTTTCTCTGCCTCGATGCGCTCGAATCGTTGCTGCCTGCTTTCTTGTGCGGCCACCTCCGACCAACCGGTCAAACAGCCCAGGCCAATGCCTATATATAACAAAAACAATCTCATTTTAATTTTACCATGTATTATCCAGGTACCATTCAATATCCTCCGCGCTCAGTCCTTCGGCCGGCTCCGACCAGGTTTGGAAATGATTCATGTCGAGGTTTTCTGTAATCACCAAGGCATCCCCCGTCCCTCCATAAAATTGGAGGTATTGGATTAATTCCTGATCCGAAATGTCCGCTAATGCGTTTTGATTATCGGTTAATTTATCCTTTAGCAAGAACACTGAGAAAATAAGGATCACAGCCGCAGTGGCGTAGCGTAAGCCAGCCGAACCGACCAGCTTCCTGAAGCGGCTCTCTGGGCGTTCCGGCATCGTTCGGATAACCGGCTCCGTGGCGACAGCCGCCAATATGCGATCACTCAATCCCTCAAAATACCCTTCAGGCACTTCAAATCCCTCATCTTCTTTCCATTCAGCCATTCGGCTCAGCGTCTTCGTACGTGACTCCAATTCATCAAAGTACCCTTCAGGAACAGAAAAAGGATTGTCCATCAGCCGCTCGTCTTTCTCGAGAAAACTTTTGAACAATCCGTTTGTATCCTTTTTCATTGTCATGGTATAGCTTTGATACTTTTTTGGCCCAATGGTTTAATCCCGGCTCTTAAAATATTGTTCGATCTTCTTAACCGCCAAATGGTAAGAGGCTTTCAGGCCCCCAACCGTCGTGCCCAATATCTCCGAAATCTCCTCATACTTTAAATCTTCGAAGTATTTCATGTTGAACACCAAGCGTTGCTTATCCGGCAGGGTCAATAGCGCGTCTTGCAATTTTTGTTGTGCAGCATTCCCATCGAAATAAGCCGAGCCCGTCAAGGTTTCACTCAAGTAGGCCGAACTATCATCATCCAGCGACATGGTCTGTTTCTGCTTTTTCTTATTCAGAAAAGTAATGCATTCATTGGTCGCGATCCGATAGATCCACGTATAGAGCTGCGCATCCTCTCGGAATTTGCCCAGATTATTCCACACTTTAATGAACACATCCTGCACCAGATCATCCGCGTCGTCATGGTCGATCACCATCCTTCGAATATGCCAATAGATTCTTTGCTGATATTTTTTCAATAACAGCGTAAAACCCTCCTCCCTCGTGGAAGGATCGGTAAATTTTTCCAGGATCAGCGCATCTTCCATGTGCCGCTTTTACTTACGCTTAATCACGCGATTTACGGCAGCCACGATGTTATCCGCATTTAAACCGTATTTTTCCATTAATTGGGCTGGCGTGCCACTCTCGCCAAAGCTGTCATTCACCGCCACGAATTCCTGTGGTGTCGGTAATTGGGTCGCCAATAATTGGGCCACACTATCACCCAGTCCGCCTAAACGATTGTGTTCCTCGGCGGTCACCACGCAACCCGTTTTCCGCACCGATTTCAAAATCGCTTCTGCGTCCAAAGGTTTGATGGTGTGGATATTGATGATTTCGGCATGGATCCCCGCTTCGGCTAATTTTTCGCCTGCCTGAATCGCTTCCCACACTAAATGACCCGTAGCGATGATGCTCACATCGGTGCCTTCATTGACCATCCAAGCCTTTCCAATCTCGAATTTTT
>DASRQK010000263.1:0-23249 GCA_035645875.1 Sphingobacteriaceae bacterium
TCTGGATTTCCCATACCATAAATGCAGGATACCGAAGAAACCACGATCACATCCCTTCGACCGGACATGAGCGCGGATGTGGTCCGCAATCTGAGCTTCTCGATTTCATCATTGATCGCCAAGTCCTTTTCAATGTAGGTATTGGTCGATGAGATAAATGCCTCGGGCTGATAATAATCGTAATAGGAAACGAAATAATTCACTGCATTGTTCGGAAAAAACTGCTTGAACTCTCCGTAAAGCTGTGCGGCCAGTGTTTTATTGTGGCTTAGGATCAATGTCGGCCGTTGGGTCTCAGAAATGACATTGGCCATGGTGAAGGTTTTTCCAGAGCCAGTCACGCCGAGCAGTGTTTGATATAATTCTCCGGCATTCACACCTGCTACCAATTGCTTGATAGCTTCGGGTTGATCTCCGGTCGGCGCATATTCGGATGTTAACTCTAATTTCATGGAAATGTGATCTTTCGGGGTAATCTACAAATTTACCAATAAATAAACTTATATTTACCATATGGTTCACGTATTGACAGATTATCCGAGTATTGCCAATGATTACCTCAGCGAGTTGCGAAATGTGGAGGTACAACAGGACCGCATGCGATTTCGAAAAAACCTGGAACGCCTGGGTGAATTACTGGCCTTTGAGATCAGTAAAACCTTGGAGTACGAGGAAGTGGAAATTGAGACCCCGCTGGGTGGCGCACAAACACAGCGTTTAGCGGCACAGCCCGTTATCGGTACGATTTTGCGGGCTGGAATTCCCCTGCAGCAAGGTTTTTTAAATGTTTTTGACCGGGCGGATGCGGCATTTGTCGGTGCGTATAGAAAAATAAAAAAGAGCGGAGCTTTCGAGATTCGCAGAGAATACCTGAATGCGCCGAACTTGGATGGAAAAGTGTTGATCGTGGTCGATCCCATGTTGAGTACGGGCAGAAGCATGGTACTTGCCTGTAAAGATTTAATGGATCAACAGAAGGTGAAAACACTACATATCGCTGCAGTGATTGCCTCTGAAGAAGGCATTGCTCATGTGCGCGCCTACCTGCCCCATGCCCGTTTATGGGTGGGGGATGTAGATTCTGAACTGACCAGTAAGGCCTATATTGTGCCTGGATTGGGTGATGCCGGCGACTTGGCCTATGGTGAAAAGCACGAATAGTACCAACCTCAAAAACTCAAAATGACAAAATGGAAAAAATTCAGTGGTGAACCGCTACGTCAACCCATCCTTCACGAAGTCAGCGCAGTTATTCGTCGGGAATCTTTTTCCGGCCACAAGTTAAAAGTATGTATAGGAACCGATTCCCAAGTCAAGGGGCTGCATACCGATTTTGCTACTGTCATTGTGTTTGTGCGTGAAAAAAGGGGCGCTTTTATGTTTATACACCAGGATCGAAGTTCGGTGAAGATGACCATCAAGGAGCGCATGTTAGCCGAAGTGCAACGATCCATTGAAATCGCCTATACGTTGTGTGACGTGTTGGACCAATATCATGTAGACTTAGAGGTGCATGCCGATATCAATACTAACCCTATGTTTAAGTCAAATCAAGCCCTGAGTGATGCGATGGGTTATATTTTGAGCATGGGTTTTGTGTTTAAAGCCAAGCCGGAAGCTTTTGCGAGTTCGGCTTGCGCCGATCGAATTGTTCAATAAATCGAAAGGACAGTGTAGAAAATGAAACGCCAACGTACAGCGCTTGACGGATTTATGGCGCATTTTTTGTGGCAGTTAACGAAATGCCAACACTTTCGTGTTGGGTAATGGATTTTCTATGGATAAATATTTTACGCGTCTAACTTACATATTGGGGCTCATTTTGATTACCTTCTCTGCTTGTAATAAAGACGATAAGATAGAGATTCCAAAGCAATTTCCTGTTGTCCTTCATGCCGAACGCTGGGAGTTACGTGGGGAAACCCGACTCTTTTCCGATAATTCCGAAATTAAAGACGCGAATGTGATACAGGCCTATGAAGCGCGCCAATCCGTAGACGAATTGTTTGAAATTCCTTTCGCTCAATCAGAGGAAAAGTCCGCACTCCATTTTGAAAGTGAAACCGTAGCGCGTTTTCATATCGGATCAGCATCTGGGCAGGTTTATGATATTGATCGAAAAGGTACGCGTTTTCTATTTCAGGCTCGGAATCCCTATTGGATCAATCCCTCGGCTCCGCCGACGTCAAATTCCTTGGGTTTCTTTCATGGTATGCTGAAATTTAAAGAGCCCTTGGGGAATGCAAATTCTACCGGTGATCGTCCTGCACATGCCGTTTGGGTAGGACACGGAAACTTTAAAGTACTGAAGGTGTCTGCCTTTGCCTATGTACTTAGTAGCCAATCTGCCGCTCAAGGCGAAGGGGAACCAGTGCGAAATCAGGGCGTTATATACAATGAATTTGACCCAGTGGCAGTGAAATACCTCACAGCGGCCGATACCTTGCTCGTTAAGGAATATGCGGTCATCTATACGTTGGCCAATTAGGACATTGGGCTGATAAATATTCTATGAATATTTTCCTATCTTTGTTTCTATGATTGAATTACCGGTTGTGTCTAGTAACGAAAGGCAGAGAAAGCCCGATTGGTTGCGGGTGAAACTGCCAGTAGGCAAGGAATATAGGCATGTTCGAAGCTTAGTGGATGAGCATAAACTGCACACCATATGTGAAAGCGGAAATTGTCCGAATATGGGTGAATGTTGGGGTGCCGGCACCGCCACGTTCATGATTCTGGGTAATATTTGTACGCGTTCCTGCTCTTTTTGTGCCGTGGCTACCGGACGACCTCTGGCCGTGGATTTGGATGAACCTAATCGGGTCGCTGAATCCGTAAAGCTAATGGAGGTGAAGCATTGTGTGATCACTTCCGTAGACCGGGACGATCTAAAAGACGGAGGATCTACCATTTGGGCAGAGACGATTCAGGCGATTCGCCGAGAGAGTCCGGGAACCACCTTGGAAACATTGATTCCAGATTTTAAGGGTCAATGGGAGAATTTGGAGCGCGTTTTGGCCGTCCGGCCAGAAGTGGTATCGCATAACCTGGAAACAGTACGGAGATTGACCCGCGAAGTGCGAATCCAAGCAAAGTATGACCGCAGCCTGGAGTGTTTGAGGAGGATTTCAGCGGCTGGCTTGAGGACTAAATCGGGCATTATGCTGGGCTTTGGTGAGACCGAAGAGGATGTGGTGGAAGCCATGCAGGATTTATATGATGTAGGCGTTCACGTGCTTACCTTGGGTCAATACTTGCAGCCAACTAAGGCGCATCATCCGGTAGTCGAATGGGTTACTCCTGATCAATTTAAACATTATCAAGAGATTGGATTGAAAATGGGCTTTAAATACGTAGAAAGTGGGCCGCTGGTGCGTTCTTCTTATCACGCAGAAAAGCACTTATTCGATATGCAGTGATTTTCTACGCTGTTTTTTTTCCCAATATAAAATGTATATAAAGGCGATCACGATGCCTACGCCGGTACTTTGCAAAATGTAAGGTATCCGTGCAATGGTGTCGTAATAAATCCAGCCCGAGAATAGTGCGCCCAAGCCTATGCCTGCTTCTAGGGCTATATACATGGTGGCCAGTGCTTTTCCCCTATAATTGGGATTGCTGAGGTCAATGGTCCACGCGTTGAGTGCCGGAGAAACGATTCCTGTGGCGATTCCGTAAAGGGTGGCACCCAGTAGCAACCAGACGAGGTTTTGGCCAAAACCAAGGATGATCATGGCGATTAAGAGCAAGATGAGTCCGGCTTTTACGACGATCAGTCGTCCATGCGTATCCGAAAGACGCCCTGCGACAAAACGAACCGCCAATGAAGAGAGGGTGTACGCCACGAAAAACAAACCTTTATTCGCAATCCCAATATGACCGCTCCAGTCCGGAATAAGGGTCAGGATCACTCCATAGGTCAGGTAATAGAGTACCGTCACGAGGGCTGCGGGCAGGACCCTCAGTTCGATGATGTCATGCCTAGAAATGCGTAGCAATGAACCCGACCAGGGTTGGACGTGGGTGAGCGTTTCTTTCAAATTGAAGAGGATCACTACCGATATCAGTGCGAAGGCTGAGGAGGTGTAAAAGAGCACGTTTATCGAGGTGATTTGGGTGATGGCGCCACCTAAAGCAGGACCAATAGCCATGCCGAGGCTGAATGCCAGTCCATGGAGTCCCAGCGCCTCGCCCCAACGCGCTCTGGGAATAATGTCTGCAATGTATGCTGCCGTGGCCGTGGGTTTAAAACCCGTAGAAAATCCATGAATCAAGCGCAAAAGCAGGAAGCCAGAAACCGAGCTTAATAGGGGGTAAAGTACGCCACAGATCACACAAACCAATGAGCCGATGGCCATAACAGGTACACGACCCACCGTGTCGGTGAGTTTTCCGCTAAACGGTCGGGCAATTCCGGCCGTCAGTGTGAACAAAGCTATAATTAAGCCTTTATATTCTGCTCCTCCCAAGCTACTGAGGTAGGCGGGCAGCTCCGGTATCAGCATATTGAAGCTGGCTGAGAATAGCATGGAGCTGAGACAGAGCAAAATAAACGGCAAGGTATAAATACTTCCCTCGCGTTTTTTCATCTATTCTATCGCGCTTTTTTATAAAATTTTCCAAATACGCCCAGAGGCAATTTCGGCCCAGCAGATGCTTGCAGGTATAATTCTCCGGTTTCGAGATTTTCCACTTGTGGATAAGCGTTTTTAATCAAATTTTCTACCACGATCGAGGATAGACCCAATGAATAGGTGTTCAGGATTAGAAAATGTTCATTCGGGTCAAGTAATTGGACCACATCACTCATCATTTCTACGATTTGCTCTTCCAGCTTCCACTTTTTCCCTTTGGGTCCGTGTCCGTAGGCTGGAGGGTCCAGAATGATACCGTGGTAAGTTTGTCCGCGCTTCACTTGTCTTTTTACAAATTTCAGCGCGTCCTCTACGATCCAGCGAATATCTGCTAATCCCGAAATTTCTTGATTTTCATGGGCCCAAGTGATCACCTGCTTGATGGAATCGACATGGGTCACCTCGGCACCGGCTGCACGGGCCGCCAAAGATGCCCCTCCGGTATATGCGAATAAATTGAGTACGCGGGGATTTTTAGTCTTAAAGTCCTGGACGTTTTTGCTGATGTAATCCCAATTCACCGCTTGTTCAGGAAATATGCCGACATGTTTGAACGATGTGAGCGCTAGCCGAAATTTCAAAGCGATATCCTTGTTTTTGTACTGGATATGCCAGCGGTCCGGTGCTTTTGGATGGTTTTTAATCCAATCGCCCGAGGTCGCCGACTTGGTCTTAAAACGAATGTGATGTTTTTTGTTCCATGCTGTTTCCGTCAATGCCTTGGGCCAAATCGCTTGGGGCTCAGGTCGGATAAGAACCGTGTCGCCGAAGCGTTCCAGCTTTTCAAAATCTCCGCAGTCGATTAATTCGTAGTCCTGCCAGTGTTCTGGGGTCAATAACTGAATTTTTTCCAATGTTTTTTTTTACTTGAATATCAGGCAAATCTACACAATAAGCAGAAGTATTTAGAAAAAAATTGGGTAAGGGTGTAGCGAAATGTCCGCTGGAAGCGTATTGGGTGATCGAAGGCCTTCTTGTAAAAAAGATATAAATTAAAAAGAAGAGAAACATGAATCGTTCAATTTTAGTAAGTAAGAAATTTGGAGTAGTAGCAGTAGCCTTAATCATGAGCATGGGTTTTGTCGCATGTAATGATGACGAAGATGTGGTGCCTGTGGAAGATCAATCGAAAGTGGGGGTTTTAAACCTGATGACCGACGAAACGGTCTTGGATGTGCATTTGGGAGAGAAGAAAATTAATAGCACGGGGATTACCGGCCAGACGTTTACCTATTTCACGGTAGATGCCCAGCAAGATCGTTTGTCGATTTTTGAGGCTGGTGAAACCGACACATTGGTCAGTGCTCATCACCATTTTAAAGCTGGAGAGAACTTCTCGGCCATCGTTTTTGGAAATGCTGACGATGCCGAATTGCTGATCGCTTCGGATGATTTGGAGGACCCGACTGGCGGAAAATCGAAAATTCGTTTTGCGAATTTGTTAGACGCTGATCATCCATTGGAATTATGGATGGCGGATGCTGAGGAAGCGTTACAGGATGAAGCCGCATATGCTACCGTAAAAACCTTTATCGAAGTCGAGCCCGTTACAGATGTGACGCTTCAGGTTCGTGGAGTCGATTCCGAAGAGATTTTGGCCGATTTGGAGGAGGTTAAATTCGAAAGTGGAAAAATTTATACCGTGCTTGTTTTGAATTCCGTGCTCGAAGGAGTGGAAACACCGGTGATTCGCGTGATCACTAACAACTAAGCATTCGAATTAGTTTAGCCCTGAATTCAAGCCCGGAAACAGCACAGTTCCGGGCTTTTTTTGTACTTTCGTGCTTTGCTCATACTCAAAGCGAACCCCAAATGATCGAATATCTTCAACAGGCACCAGTGGCCAGCTTCATTTTTGCATTGACCATAGGTACCAGTATTTATGCCTTTTCCAACCATCACGTATTGGCCAAAATGATGTTGCAGCCATATGCGATCCGAAGAGGGCGAGCCTATTACACCATTTTGAGTAGCGGCTTGGTGCATCGGGATTGGGGGCACTTGTTATTCAATATGCTGACGTTTTATTTTTTTGGATTTACCTTAGAAATCATGTTGGCCAGTATGAGTGCCTGGGGCCATCTGCACTTTGCATTGATCTATGTTTTGGGATTAGTGCTGAGTGATGTCACTACTTTAATCAAACAAAAAGACAATCCCCTTTATCGCAGTCTGGGCGCTTCAGGTGCGATTTGTGCGGTTTTGTTCTCTTTTATTTTGTTTCAACCGAAGTCCATGTTGGGCATATTTCTAATTATCCCGATGCCGGCCTGGCTTTTTGGGATATTGTTTTTAGTTTATTGTGCCTGGGCAGCGAAACAGGCCAAGGACAGTATCAATCATGATGCGCATTTTTATGGCGCTTTAGTCGGTATACTGGTAACCTTATTGATCCATCCGCCCGTCTTTCAGCACTTCTTGGGACAATTTTTTTAAATAAATTTTGAAAGATAGCTTTCCCTGCCTATATTTGCCGACCCGAAAGTAGAATAGTGCTTATTCTAAACTTTTGGAAATCACTTTTTGGCCCGTTCGTCTAGGGGTTAGGACGCCAGATTTTCATTCTGGAAACAGGGGTTCGATTCCCCTACGGGCTACATTTTTTTTATCCTGCAAGTCTTTGATCTGCAGGTTTTTTTTATTATAATTGCTTTTGTCAGTTGCCTTTACCTTTAGTGGGTAGTGAGATCGACACGCTGTGGCCGAGATCTGATAGAAATTAGATGATTAGGCTACCCATGATTAGCGCTTAGCAATCCTTCTGTTAGGCTGACCCAATAAGCTGCACCTTTGGTTAATAATTCCTTATTAAAAATAAATTCTGGATGATGGACCATCGGTGTGTCTCCATTTCCGATGAAACAGTAGGTGCCTGGGCTTTGTTGTAACATGAAAGCAAAGTCTTCTGAGCCTAAGAATGTAGGACCCGGATAAACTGTTTCATCTTCTCCAAATTCGGCTTTTGCAATTTCATACGCTTGTAGCGTCTCTTCTAAAGAATTGACTAAGACGGCACCCGGAATACCTTCACGAATTTGGTAGGTGCAGCCGAAGCTCTCGGTTTGGTGTTGGGTGAGGCTTCGAATGCGATCCAATACCATTTTCCGATCTTCGGGTGTTTTGGTTCGAATGGAGAGCCTCAGAGTAGCGGTTTGCGCCACCACATTTCCCGCAGAGCCGGATAAAAATGCACCCACAGTCACCACCGCACTGTGAGCCGGCGCTACATTTCGTGAAACAATGGATTGAAGGGCCATCACCAGTGCGGATCCCGCTACAATGGGATCAATTCCAAATTCGGGCATTGCTCCATGACTGCCTTTTCCTGTGATTTCGATCTCCCAATTGTCTACTGCAGCCATGACCTCTCCGTCTGCAAAATAAATTTTTCCCAGTTCCAATCCGGGCATATTATGCATTCCATAAACCCCATCTACGGGGAATCGCTCGAATAGGCCGTCGGCGATCATGGCCGGGCCACCCTCCATGGTTTCTTCCCCTGGTTGAAAGATCAATCGAACCGTTCCGTTGAAATTTCGGGTTTCAGCTAAATATTTTCCGGCCGCCAGAAGCATCGTTGTGTGTCCATCGTGTCCACAAAGATGGGCCACACCGCTCGCTCCACTTTTATAAGGTAGGTCATTAATTTCTTGGATGGGCAAAGCATCAAAGTCCGCACGGAGACCAATGGATTTTTTGCTGTTCCCAGCGCTTAGTGAAGCTACAATTCCATGTTTTCCAACTCCCGTTTCCACCTCGTAGCCCCAGTCTTTTACCAAATTGGCGATGTATTTGGCGGTTTCCTCCTCCTTCATGGACAATTCCGGGTTTCGGTGCATGTGTTCGAACCAGCCTTCGATTTCTGCCCGGCTTTTTTCTAAAGTTTGGATGATCGTATTCATTTTGATGGTTTTGATTTTGGTATGGTAAGCATAATGGACACCATAGCTGCAATTGCCAGCAGTAAATTGACCCCATAAGCAAAAAATGCAGCCTCACGAACTGCGGTATTGTCCTGTCTTCCCAGATAGCTGATCACCCCCTCTATCCACTGAATCGAGGTGGAGTCATTCGAAAATAAGGTCAGAACAGTCGCGGAGATGGCGACACCAAATGACGCCCCCAAAGAAGATGCCATTTTGTAGATTCCTGATCCGCTACCCACTTGATCGTCCGGAAGGGCAGAGAGTGCTGCGTCGGTTGACGGAGTGGCATAAAATGCAAGCCCTAAGCCAAAAAGTGTAAAGGCAATGACCACTAAGGTATTGTAGGTTTCTAAGTAGAAGTGTGTCGGCATCAGTAGGAGGATCGACAAGGTTACGATGATAGCGCCCCAAATCATGGGTTTTCTGGGACCAAATTTCCGAAGTAATTTCTCTCCCACACGGATAAAAGCAACGATGGCGATGGCATAACCCAAGGTAAGCATACCGGCGGCTTGTGCTGTTAAATCACCTCCAAGTTGAATGAGGGTCATGGCGACAATCAGAATGCCAGCTGTTGCATTCAGCAGAAAATTCGACAGGGTCGCGCCGGTATAGGTCAGATTTTTGAACAATTTAAAGTCTATGAAACTATGTGGATTAGACTTGCCGCCACGGATGAATACAATGGTCGCCAATACACTGACCCCTAAAATACCGAGTGTTAATGGACTGGTCCAGCCAAAATTTCCACCTTGGGTGGCTACAATCTGATATCCGACCATCATCACCATGAAGGTGAGTACGCCAGGGAGGTCAAATTTATAGGCTTTTCCCTCTGAAGCCTTACTCTCCGGCATATCCCGGATCATCCACATGCCGATCAGTGATATAGCCACGGCAGCAAAGAAAATCCACCGCCAACCTACGTTAGCAGCCATCAGTCCACCAAATAATGCCGCAAAACCTGAACCACCCCAGGATCCCATGGACCAAAGACTAATCGCGCGTTGCCTGTCTTTTCCATCCCAGTAGGCTTTGACCAAAGCCAAACTGGCAGGCATGATCAGCGCTCCGGAAAGCCCTTGTAAAATACGTCCTCCCATCAGGAAACCTTCCGCCAGTGGCCCCACGGGAGTCAATCCAACCAAAAGAGAGCCGGCTATACTAAACAAAAAGCCCAGCCGCACCATTTTTACCCGTCCCCACCGATCGGCCAAGTTACCAAATACCACAATGAAAATTCCCGAAAACAATGCGGTTATGGATACGGCAATGTTCATCACATTGGTTTCAATTTCCAGGTCCTGCGCCATCACAGGAGCAATGTTTAGAGTGGTTTGGGCGAAGAGCCAAAAGGCGAGTACACCGAAGATCATTCCAAAAAGGACACGATCATTGCCTTTGTAGGTTTCTGGGGCACCTGCGGCGATAGAGTTAGCTGTCATGGTTCTATTCTAATTGGTTAGTTCTTAAAGGTACAATAGAAAAATGAATTATTTGTTAGCTAATCAAAAAAGAACTGATTTTAAATAAAAAATGTCCGAGATCCTAAGCTGGTTCAGCCAAAATCCCGGACACCTAACAATTAGTAATAAACAAATTTAAATCCGGGCTCCCAAGAGCCCGACCTTAAACGCAGAATTAACAATATTCATCAAAGGCAGCCACCAAATTGTCAGCGATTAACTGAGCGGAGCGCCCTTCGATCTGATGTCTTTCAATCATATGGACTAATTTGCCATCTTTGAACAAAGCCATTGCTGGGGAAGAAGGTGGGTAAGGTAACATATGGTTACGAGCCTGATCCACCGCGTCTTTTTCCATTCCGGCAAATACGGTTACTAATTTAGAAGGGTGCTTGTCGTTTTGTACGGCTGCACGCGCTGCCGGTCTTGCGTTCGCTGCTGCACAACCGCAAACAGAATTTACAACCACAAAAACGGTTCCTTCACTCTTAATTGCTTGATCAACATCCTCTGGAGTTCTCAAGTCTTCAAAACCTACTGCGGTCAGTTCTTTCCGCATGGGATCCACTAAATATTCAGGATACATGTTTTTTTTCCTTTCTTTATAAAAATAAAAACGATACTTAAATATACTATTAAAAATAGACTTTTGCAAATCTAATCAAAAACTTAGGATCAACCAAGTCTGATAATGCGCAGAAAAATTGGTATTTTTGCAGGGAATTTTAAATGAGTCGATTAAAAAAATAAGAATACGATGTCAATAGTAACGAATACATATATCCCCTTTAAGGTGAAGGATCTGAGTTTAGCGGATTGGGGCCGCAAGGAAATTGAATTGGCCGAGGCAGAGATGCCGGGCTTGATGAGTTTGCGTGAAGAATTTGGTGCTTCCAAACCTCTGAAAGGCGCGCGCATTGCCGGTTGTTTACACATGACCATTCAGACCGCCGTTTTGATTGAGACCCTAGTGGAATTGGGAGCCGAAGTCACGTGGTCTTCCTGCAATATTTTTTCCACTCAAGATCATGCTGCTGCCGCCATCGCTGCAAAGGGCATATCGGTGTACGCCTGGAAGGGACTCTCAGAAGAGGAATTTGACTGGTGCATAGAGCAAACCCTGTTTTTTGGGGAGGATAGGCAGCCAGTGAATATGATTTTGGACGATGGTGGAGATTTGACTAATCTGGTGCTGGATCGTTACCCCGAATTAGTTGATGGGATCAATGGCTTATCTGAAGAGACGACGACCGGCGTTTTACGCCTATACGAGCGCATGCGAAAAGGTACGCTGCCTATGCCGGCTATTAATGTAAATGATTCGGTAACTAAATCCAAATTTGATAATAAATACGGATGCCGTGAGTCCCTCGTGGATGCGATTCGTCGAGCCACTGATTTAATGCTGGCCGGGAAGGTAGCTGCGGTGGCCGGATTTGGTGATGTGGGGAAAGGCTCTGCAGAGTCTTTACGCAGTGCAGGTGTGCGCGTGATTGTGAGTGAAATTGATCCGATATGTGCTTTACAGGCTGCTATGGAAGGTTTTGAAGTGCGAAAATTTGCCGATGCGGTGAAGGAAGCCGATATCATTGTGACGGCTACCGGGAATTGCGACATTGTTCGGGGAGAACATTTTAGAAGCATGAAGGATAAAGCCGTGGTATGTAATATTGGTCACTTTGATAATGAAATCGATGTGGCATGGCTGAACACTAATTTCGGTTCCAGCAAAGTAGAGATCAAACCGCAGGTAGATAAATATACGATCGACGGCAAGGATGTGATCCTGTTGGCCGAAGGTCGTTTGGTGAATTTGGGATGTGCGACCGGCCACCCTTCTTTTGTGATGAGTAATTCATTTACGAATCAAACATTGGCCCAGATCGAATTGTGGACCAATCGGGATGCGTATGAGAATAAGGTTTATACCCTTCCAAAGCATTTGGACGAAAAAGTGGCGCGACTGCATTTGAAGAAAATCAATGTGGAGTTGGATGTGTTGGATCCCCATCAAGCGGACTACATTGGGGTGAAGGTGGAAGGGCCTTACAAATCAAACGAATATCGGTATTAGGACTTGTTGTTCCTGGTGACTGATCGGATGACAAAATAGATGCTGAGGCAGACACCTGTCAATGAAAGCAGGGCGGTCCAGATCGGTTTTTCCGCACCGGAGGACTGATCCACGCGATATCCTGCATAGGTGAAAAGCCCTATTATGGCGATCATTTGGAAGCCTAAACCGGAAAAATAAGCATAACGTGCTAAGGTTTTGCTTGTTTTTGTGTGTTTTGCTTTCTTCATACGCCCCTAAATGCTTTATATTTGACAAGTGGAAAATACTAAGAAATACCAAATTGAGAAAATTTAGCTTGTTTTTCTTTTTGGCCGGTACGATGCTGGCATCTTGTGCGGGGTTGAAAAATCAGGATCGTCCGCAGTATGATCTGATGGATAACCTCACCTCCAGGTACAATATTATTTTTCACGCTAAACAAATTATTGAACAGGCAGAAGCGGAAAATAGGCAGTCTTTTTCCCCTAATTTTTATCATGACTTGCCTGTTTTTATTGAACCGACAGCGTCATCGACTCAATCACATGCCGCATTAATGGATTCTGTATTGACCAAAACCAGGCGGGTAATCAATGAAAAGGATCAGGGAAAGTACTTGGATGATGCTTATTTTTTGATGGGTCGGGCCAATTATGTGAAGGGTCAATATTACAATGCCGCTGAATTTTTCGCTTATGTAGCTCAAACGTACGCAGATCAGCCCAAACTTCGTCAGGAGGCTTGGATTTGGCAGACCCGTGCCCTATTGCAATTGGGAACGTTATCGGAGGCTTCTTCGGTGCTGGATTCGGTGCTTGCTTATGTGGAGGATCATCGAGGTAGTCGGGGCCATGCCTATGCGACACGGGCTGCTTACCATTTACTTCGGGGAGAAAAACAGGAAGCCGTAACTTATTTAGAAGCCGCCACCCGGAACCGTTCAAAAAAGGAAGATCGCCTTCGTTGGCATTATCTTTTGGGTCAATTATTGGAGGAGCAGGAGCGTTATTCAGAAGCCGTGAGTCATTATAGAAAGGTGGCCCGGAGTAATGTAAGTTATGAAATGGCCTTTCAGGCTGGTTTAAGTCAGGTGTTTATAGAGAGTGCTTTTTCGGATGATCCCGAGGCCCGGACGAATCGTTTGAGGCGCATGCTGCGCGCTGATAAAAACCAGGAATTCAAGGATCAGATTCATTATTATATCGCAGAAGCGCATTTGTGGCAGGGAAATAATGAGCTTGCAGAACGCCATTATCAGCATGCATTGAACCAGAATTCCACCAACATGCATCAAAAAACACAAAGTTACCTGAGTTTGGCGGATTTATATCTTTCCCAAAGTGCCTATGAATCCGCACGGGTCTATTACGATAGTGCTGCGATGGTGTTGCCTGCGGACTTTCGTGATGTGGATATGGTTCGGCGAAAATTGATCAATCTGCCAGAATTAATCGATAATTTGTTGGCTGTAGCGCGTGAGGAAGAACTTCAAGATTTAGCCATGCGCTCACCCTTGCAGCGCGAAGCAGCGATCGATAGTGTAATCGCGGTACGATTTGTAGAATTGCAGAAGGCGGAGGAAGCGCGTACGCAGCAGCTGAAGGAAAGTTCCAGTCGTCAGGCTTCTCGGAATTCCGGATTTCAGCCTTCCCCATTTGATCAAGGTTTTGGTTCAGGGCAGGCCGATGCCTACGCCGACAATCGCTTCTACTTTAATAATCCAGATGCGGTAGGGATGGGTGTTTCGGCCTTTAGACGCCAATGGGGAAATCGGCCTTTGGCGGATGGGTGGCGGCTTTCCGCTCAGCAAACCTCAAGCACAGGGATCCAGGGTGCCACTTTGGGTGAGCCAGCTAGTCCAGTTCCGGATTCCATCGCTGGTACAGTGATAGACTTAGCGAACGTGGAGGAATCGGGTGCAGAAGCCGGAGCGCCGCTAGATAGTGCCGCATTTTTCGCTCAGCAACGTGAAATGATTTTGTTGAGTCTGCCCCTGAGTGATCGTGCGCGAATGGCGTCTCATGGAGTCATTCAAAAAGCTTTGGCGCAGAATGGCGCCATTTACCGCTTTAATTTAAGGGATTACCCGAGTAGTATAACAGCTTATGAAAATCTGCTAGATCGTTACCCCAGTCATTCTGAAGCAGCGATGTGGTTATTTCAGCTGTATCAATTAAATCAGACAATTGATCCGCAGCAAGCTGAACATTATAAAGATGAACTTTTGGGTCGTTTCCCGGAATCGAATTATGCGAATATCATTTTGGACCCTACTTATTTGCAGCGCGTGGAACAGGAGAAACGTCGATCTGATGCAGCTTATGCCGCTGTGTACGAACTGTATGTCGAAGGACGTTTTGAAGAGGCGTTGGGGAAAATCAATGAAGAGGTGACGCGTAGCGGGTCGAATGCCCAATTCGAGTATTTACGGGCATTAGTGGTTGGAAGGACTTCCGATTTGGCGGATTTTGAGTCGGTATTGATGCGTTTGGTGCACACTTTTCCGGATGATAGTTTGGTGACTCCGCTTGCCGAGTCCCATTTAGCTTATCTGACTGAACATCCCCAAGAATTTGCAGGACGAGTCCCGGTATTGGAAGCCTTGGATGGAATGTCCGAACGCATGCTTGAGGAGCCTCGCTTGACGCCTTGGCCCCAATTAGTTATTCACAGCGGTCCGATTATTACGCGCGGAACACCCGAACAGGGGCAGGCGGGACGAAGTGAATTGGGGTTGAGCGGTCCAGGTGCTGTATCTGCGGTACCTGTTCGGGAGTTAGGTGCTGCGCCTGCAATAGCCAAAACACCCGAACAGACGACTTATCGGGATGTCGCATTATTGCCGGATACAGCGATTTATTTTTTCGTTATTCACGTGATGCATCCTACCGTCAATTTGGCTCCTTCACGCTTTGGGATAGGTCAATTTAACCGCAGTCGTTATGCTGATGCGGGAATATCCCATCAATTGAAAACAGTGAATAATGAGTCTCAGCTTATTTATGTGGGGCCATTCCAAACGTATCAGGAGGGGAAGGTTTTTGAGGCACGATTTATGCCATTGATCGAGGAGATTATGAAAATCCCTTCCGATGCCTATCACGCCTTCCTCATTACGGAGTCCGTTTTTGGCACGCTATCTGATTTTGAAAAAATTGATGATTATTATAGTTTTTACAGCTCACAGTAAGCCGATTTTAAATCTTACATGAAAAATAAACAGAAAAAAGAACAAGTGTTAACCCCGGAAGATGCTAAACGCTATACCCGTAGATTATGGTTGATCCTACTGGCATGTATTGCATTTGGGTTTATCTTTATTTTTAGTGTTCGTCTGGGGCTATTTGGTCCGCTTCCATCTTTTATAGAACTGGAAAATCCGAAAAGCAATTTGGCGACTGAGATTATCTCGGCTGACGAAGTGGTCTTGGGGACCTATTTTGTTCAAAACCGGTCAAACGTACAGTATGAAGAGTTATCACCGCACCTGGTTAATGCTTTGGTTTCTACCGAGGATAAACGTTTTTACAACCACTCGGGGATAGATTTCCGGAGAACGTTCACCATTTTGTTTTATAATTTGGTTGGCAAGAAGCAGGGAGCAAGTACCATCACCCAGCAATTAGCCCTGAATCTTTTTTCCGAAGGACGGGCCCGAAGTACGGGGAAACGAATTATTCAGAAGTTCCAAGAGTGGGTGACCGCTGTGCGCCTAGAGCGGAATTATACGAAAGAAGAGATCATTACCATGTATTTTAATACGGTGGATTTTGGGGCATATAATACCTTTGGAATCAAATCTGCTGCGCGTACTTATTTTAATGCAGAACCCAAGGATTTGAAGCCTGAGCAGGCGGCTTTGCTGGTCGGTATGTTAAAAGGCCCGGGGATGTATTCTCCGGTACGTTATCCGGAACGATCCATGGCGCGTCGCAATATGGTATTGGCCAATATGCGTAATCAGGGATTTCTATCCCGTGATGAATACGTGGAAGCTAGTCAGGAGCCATTGGTGCTCCAGCTTCGGATCACATCTTATGGTGATGGGCCGGCACCTTATTTTCGAGCAGTCATGAAGCAGGACATTCAAAAAATCCTTAGAGAGCGCTCGATCACAAAAGCAGATGGCACACCCTATGATTTAGATCGCGACGGTTTGAAAGTGTATACCACCATCAATTCCAAGATGCAGCAGTATGCAGAAGAAGCACAGGCGGAATGGATGGAGAATCTTCAAAAATCTTTTGATCGGCAGTGGAACAATCGAGATCCTTTCCGTGGTGATCGAGGACGCTTACTGGAAACGGGTATGCGGCGTTCGGATCGCTATCGCGTATTGAAACAACAAGGATTATCAGAAGCAGAAATTGTGGAGGATTTCGCTCAGCCCGTGCAAATGACGTTGTTTAGTTGGCGGGGAAATATCGACACCCTGATGTCTCCTATGGATTCGATTCGCTATAATAAATTGATCCTGAGAAATGCTATGATGTCTATGGAGCCTCATACTGGATATGTGCGCGCTTGGGTCGGAGGGATTAATTTTGAGCATTATAAGTATGACCAAGTGAAAATGGGTACCCGCCAGGTGGGATCGACCGCTAAACCCTTTACCTATGCGGTGGCGGTGGATCATGCTTATTTTTCTCCTTGTCAACGCATCCCGAATGAACCGATTGTGATCAATCCCGGAACCCCTTCAGAATGGCGACCACGGGGTACTTCCATCGGGAGTCCGATCACCATTCGAGAGGCATTGGCGAATTCTCAAAACTATGCCACGGCTTATCTGATCAATGAGGTTGGAGCCAGACCGGTGGCGGCATTGACCCAAAGGATGGGAATCACGTCTGAAGTTCCGCCTTATCCTTCCATTGCATTGGGTGCTTATGAGGCATCGGTATTTGATATGGTGGGCGCGTATTCTGCTTTTGTCAATCATGGAAATTGGATTGAGCCGATTTATATTCTACGGATAGAGGATAAAAATGGAACGCCCATTTATGAACATGCACCAAGGGTTCAAAAAGTGATGAACGATGAGAGTGCGTACATCATGGTGGATATGATGAAAAGCGTGGTAAATAATGGTTCGGGAGGGCGACTACGCTGGATGTTTAATTTAACACAACCCATGGGTGGAAAAACCGGAACGACCAATGATAATTCGGATGCGTGGTATATAGGAATCACTCCACATTTAGTCAGTGGAGTGTGGACCGGTGCGGAAGATCGGGGGATTAGTTTTGACTCCATGGCGGAAGGTCAGGGTGCGCAGGCGGCTTTACCTATTTTTGCTTTATATATGCAGAAAGTGTATGCGGATGAATCGTTGGGGTATGATGTGGGTGATTTCCCGCTTCCGGCAGGTGGATTGACGCGAGAATTGGATTGCAGTAAGTATGAACAGTTTTTAGGTGATGAAGCGCCTCGGGTAGAGGACAGATTAGGTTTTTAAGGTACGCATTTGTTAACGCATATAGATGATATCAAAGAATTTTTAAAAACCCTTCCCACCAAGCCGGGCGTGTACCAATATTGGGATGGGGATGGGCAGATCATTTATATTGGTAAGGCTAAAAACCTGCGTAATCGTGTCAGTTCCTATTTTGTAAAGGACAGCCAGCTGAGTGGTAAGACTCGGGTGTTGGTCCGAAAAATCCGGAATATTACATTTACCATTGTCGATACGGAGATTGATGCTTGGTTACTGGAAAACTCCTTAATTAAGAAGCATCAGCCGCGCTATAATGTGATGCTGAAGGATGACAAAACCTATCCATGGATTGTCATCAAGAACGAGCCGTTCCCGCGTATTTTTCCGACTCGGAGGGTGATAAAGGATGGTTCCAAATATTACGGTCCGTACGCCTCGGTGAGTATGATGCATGCCATTATGGAAACCATCCGGGAATTGTACCCCTTGCGGACCTGTAATTATGCATTGACACCAGAAAACATTCAAAAGGGTAAATTTCGAATTTGTTTAGAATATCAGATCGGTAACTGCCAGGGACCATGTGAAGGCTATGAGCGGCCTGAGGATTACGATAAGAAGATTGCCGATATTCGAGATATTTTAGACGGGAAAATTTCGGTCGTGATTAGGCGGATCAAAGAACAAATGGAAGCTGCGTCGGCTCGTTTGGACTTTGAGGAGGCGCATAAGCTAAAAAATAAGCTCGATCTGCTTGATCGTTACCAGAGTCGCTCCACCGTGGTCAGCTCATCGATTACGAATTTAGATGTGTTTAATATCGCTTCTGAGGGAAATTATGCTTTTGTTAATTTCCTGAAGGTGATGAATGGGGTGATTATACAGACCCAAACCGTGGAGTTGAAAAAGCGCCTCGACGAGACCGAGCAGGAACTGCTCGCCTTAGCTATTCCAGAGATTCGGGAACGTTTTAATTCCGATTCAAAGGAAATTGTAGTGCCTTTTCCCTTGGACATTACTTCAGAAACGATCAAATTCACCATACCCAAGGTGGGTGAAAAGAAGAAATTGTTGGAATTGTCCCAAAAAAATGTCGCCTATTTTAAGAAAGAGCGCCTATTGCATTATGAAAAATTGAATCCAGAGGTGCGAACGGAGCGCCTGCTGAAAAAGATGCAGAAGGATTTGAGGATGAACACTTTGCCGCGTCATATTGAGTGTTTTGACAATTCTAACTTTCAGGGTCAATTTCCGGTTTCTGCCATTGTGGTATTTCGCGATGGCCGCCCGTCGAAGAAAGAATACCGGCATTTTAATGTCAAAACCGTCAACGGGCCGAATGATTATGCCACCATGGAGGAGGCGGTGTTTCGTCGTTACAGACGCCTGCTGGAAGAGAAGCAAGATTTGCCGCAACTTATCGTGGTCGATGGGGGTAAAGGCCAGTTGACGTCTGCATTGAAGAGTTTGCGGGCGCTGGGCATTGAAAAGCAAGTGACCATCATAGGACTCGCCGAGCGTTTAGAGGAAATCTTCTACCCTGGGGATCCTTACCCACTCTATTTAGATAAAAAGTCTGAAACGCTTCGGGTGATTCAGCATTTGCGGGATGAGGCACACAGGTTCGGGATCACCTTTCACCGAAAACAGCGCAGCCGTCTGACCTTTCGATCGGAATTGGATCAAATTCCAGGCATTGGTCCAGTAACCGTGGATAAGTTATTGCGCCAATTTCGCTCTGTAAAAAAGATTCGGGAAGCCGAGGATGAAGCGCTCTTGGAGGTTCTCAGCCGGAAACAGCTTGTGTCGCTTAGGAATTACTTTTCCTCGGCCTCAAGCTGATACTTCCAATTCTTTTTCTAGCTCTTTTTCCAATTCTACTTCGACGCGCAAGTTGTCTACGATGTGTTTTTGGCGATCGGGCGTGTTTTTCCCCATATAATACTCTAAAACATGCGTGATCTTCTGCTCTTTAGACAGAATAACGGGATCCAGGCGCATATCTTTGCCGATGAATAAGCCGAACTCATCCGGCGAAATTTCACCGAGTCCCTTAAAACGGGTGATTTCGGGTTTATTGCCCAACTTCATTATGGCCTGCTGCCGCTCCTCATCACTGTAACAGTAGATGGTCTCTTTCTTGTTTCTCACCCGGAACAATGGAGTTTGTAAGATCGACACGTGTCCAGATTTCACCAAATCGGGGAAAAACTGTAGGAAAAACGTCATCAATAGTAACCGAATGTGCATCCCATCCACATCCGCATCCGTGGCGATCACAATGTTATTGTACCTCAACCCTTCGATTCCGTCTTCGATGTTCAGGGCATGTTGAAGCAAGTTAAACTCCTCGTTTTCATACACGATTTTTTTGGTCAATCCGAAGGAATTTAACGGTTTCCCTTTTAAGCTAAATACGGCCTGTGTCTGTACATCTCGGGATTTGGTAATCGATCCACTGGCGGAATCCCCCTCTGTGATAAAGAGCGTCGTTTCCTTAGCCCGCTCATGCTTATCATCGTAATGGATCTTACAGTCCCGCAGTTTTTTATTGTGTAAAGAAGCCTTTTTAGCCCGCTCATTAGCAAGCTTTTTAATGCCCGCAATGTCCTTTCTTTCCCTTTCGGACTGTTGGATTCGTTTCAGAAGTGCTTCGGCAGTACCCGTGTTTTTATGCAGGTAATCATCCAATGCTTTTTTGATAAAATCATTGATGAATGTTCGAACCGTAGGCCCTTCCGGACCAATGCTTTGGGAGCCCAGCTTCGTTTTGGTTTGCGATTCAAAGACAGGTTCTTGCACTTTGATCGCCACGGCGGCGATAATGGACGCCCGTATATCGGCAGCATCAAAATCTTTTTTATAGAACTCGCGAATTGTTTTAACTACGGCCTCGCGGAAGGCTGCCTGATGCGTTCCGCCTTGTGTGGTATGTTGACCATTCACGAAAGAATAGTATTCCTCGCCATATTGTTGGCCATGGGTCAATGCCACTTCTATATCTTCTCCTCTGAGGTGAATGATGGGATAACGCATATTTTCCACATCCACATGGCGCTCCAGCAAGTCTTTTAATCCATGTTCAGATGTGAATTTCTGTCCATTAAAGTTGACCGTCAATCCCGAGTTCAGGAACACATAGTTCCAGATCATATTCTCTACAAATTCCAGTCTGTATTTGTAGTTTCGGAAAATGGTTTCATCCGGATAAAACGTGACGGAGGTTCCGTTACGCTGGGTGGTTTCCTTGCGTTCATCCCGCAAGAGTTCACCCTTGCTGAACTCAGCGATTCGGGTTTCATTATTCCTATAGGATTGAACCACAAAAGAATTAGAAAGGGCGTTAACCGCTTTAGTTCCCACACCATTCAGGCCCACGGACTTTTGGAACGCTTTACTGTCGTATTTTCCGCCGGTGTTGATTTTAGAGACGACATCCACTACGGATCCGATGGGAATTCCCCGGCCATAATCGCGCACCGAAACCTTATTTTCATTAACAGTGATTTCAATGGTTTTTCCAGCCCCCATCACAAACTCGTCAATGGAATTATCCATCACCTCCTTCAGCAGGACATAAATGCCGTCATCGTAGGCGGATCCATCACCTAATTTACCAATATACATCCCCGGACGGAGGCGAATATGCTCCTTCCAATCCAGGGAACGAATACTATCTTCTGTATAATTACTGCTCATGCTCTAATTTCTCTAACAATTTTTCTACACCTAATCGAATGCGCTCGATGGATTCTTCCCGGCCCAATGCAGCCAGTATGTCGAACACATGTGGCCCGAATTTTCCGCCCACCAACATGATACGGAGTGGTAGCATGAGTTCGCCCATTTTCATCCCGGAAGCCTCGATGGCCAGTTTGTAAAAATGCTCCAGCTCTGCCGAGGACCAGGGCTCCATGCTTTCTAATCTCTGCATAATATCCTGAAAAAACAAGGATTTCTCAGCCGTCCATTTATTGAGGATGGAATCGAAATCATACTGCTCGGGTCGCACAAAAAAGAACGAAGCCTGGTCCCAAAAATCCCCCATTACCGTCATTCTTTCTCGAACCAATCCGAGAATGTCCCGAATGGTAGTGATTTCTGCTGACATTACGCCATGTTGTATCAAAACATGTTGCGCCATCGGGGTCAATTCCTCTAACGGTATTTGTTGGAGCCAATTGTGGTTGAACCAGCGTGCTTTTTCAAAATCAAATTTCGCGCCCGATTTGCTGATTCGATCGACAGAGAACTTTTCGATCAATTCCTGCATGGTAAAGAGCTCTTGCTCGCTCCCATCGTTCCAACCCAGGACAGCCAGTAAGTTCACGAATGCTTCAGGCAAGAAACCGAGTTCACGGAATCCTTGCGTGAGTGCTCCAGTGGCAGGATCTTGCCAATTCATGGCATATACCGGGAATCCCAAACGGTCACCGTCTCGTTTACTCAATTTTCCATTTCCATCCGGTTTGAGGATCAATGGGAGGTGTGCCCACTCGGGCATTTCTTTCTTCCAACCCAAATATTCCCAAAGTAGGATGTGAATAGGTGCAGAAGGCAGCCATTCTTCTCCTCTAAATATATGACTGATCTCCATTTGATGGTCATCCACAACGACAGCCAAGTGGTACGTCGGCATACCGTCTGCTTTTAATAAAACCTTATCATCGATGAGGTTGGTTTCAAAGCTGACCGTCCCTCGAATCATATCCTGAAAACTGACCGATTCATCCACTGGAACCTTGATTCGAATCGTGTGAGGGGCTTGTTCGGCTAATAATTTGGCAGTCTCCGCTGCCGAAAGACTGAGTGAATTTCGAAGCTGTAGTCGGTTTTCATGACTATAGCGAAAGTTGGGCTGAATTTTTCTTTGTTCATCCAACTCTTCTGGCGTATCGAAAGCATAATACGCGTATCCTGCTTCTACTAATTGCGCTGCGTACTTCCTATAGGATGATTTTCGCTCGCTTTGCCGATACGGACCAAATGCGCCACCGTGCAAAGGACTCTCATCCGGTTCCATGCCGCACCATTTCAGGCATTCCTGAATGTACGCTTCAGCTCCTTCGACAAAACGAGTTTGATCTGTGTCTTCTATGCGTAAAATAAAGCTTCCACCATGCTGACGCGCAAAGAGATAATTAAACAATGCCGTGCGTACTCCCCCTAAATGCAATCCACCTGTAGGACTTGGTGCAAATCTAACCCTCACTTTTTTTTCCATATGCGTTTATTGACAAATAATGATCTCTGCCAAAGACAAAGATAAAAAACAAGACCTGAAACGGCTGAACATTTCGAATTTAAGTTTGTCAGTCGTTAAATTTGTGTATTTTGTCCCCTAATCTCAGAGCAATGAAATTGACTTGAATGTCATGACAAACCATCCGTTTCAATATAATCAGCAGCGCTGGAAATTTTTCTTATTGATTTTTGCAGCTTTAATCGCGGCTGCATCACTTCTCTATACAAACTATTTGGTCCGAAATCTGACTAAATCCGAACGAACGAAAGCTGAAGTGTGGGCGATGAGCACACGGACGATGATGACCATGCCGGACATTAATGATGAGTTTATCTCCTATGTGTATGCTGTTCGCGATAGTTTGGTGCTTCCCGCCATTATCACCGATTCTCGGGACAGCATCATTCATTGGCGTAATTTGGACCCGAAAAAAACCAATATTCAACTCGAAGAATCCCTGAATTCACCAGATGGGAACGCCCTGG
>DASRQK010000264.1:0-3229 GCA_035645875.1 Sphingobacteriaceae bacterium
TCCTGCAATTCCTTCACCTTATCTTCCATTTTTTTGTTCTGATCCGCACGCTGCTTCAGGGCCAATTGACTTGATTCGTACCAGAATGAATAGTTCCCGGTGTAGATGGTCATCTTGCTAAAGTCAATGTCGACCACGTGGGTACATACGGCATCCAAGAAGTGCCTATCGTGGGAAACCACCAAGACTGTCGCCTCATAGCCGGCTAAGAAGTCTTCTAACCAAGCAATGGTATCAATATCCAGGTCGTTAGTCGGCTCATCCAGGAGTAGAATGTCCGGGTTGCCGAATAATGCCTGTGCGAGTAGAACGCGTACTTTTTGATTACCATCCAGTTCTTTTACATATTTGAAATGATGGGCTTCATCAATGCCCAGGTTACTGAGTAAAGTCGCTGCATCGCTTTCGGCATTCCATCCATCCATCTCTGCAAAAAGACTCTCTAATTCACCAGCCCGTTCGCCATCTTTGTCCGTGAAGTCTTCTTTTGCGTAGATGGCATCCTTTTCTTTCATGATGTCGTAAAGTTCTCTGTGCCCCATCATGACGGTTTCGATGACGGTGAAGTCGTCATAAGCATAGTGATCCTGCTTGAGGACTGCCATGCGCTCTCCAGGCGTGAAAGACACACTACCAGTGGTGGGATCCACATCGCCCGAAATGATTTTCAGAAAAGTGGATTTACCAGCTCCATTAGCTCCGATTACACCATAACAGTTTCCTGAGGTGAATTTTAAGTTAACATCCTCGAAAAGTACGCGCTTACCGTAACGGAGCGAGAGATTGGATACGTTTATCATGGCGGCAAAAATAGGGAAAATAAGTGAGTTTTTCGAGTGCTGTTAGCTGTGGCGGGCTGCGCGGCGGGGCTGGGCAATAATCAATACTCCGGTATCGCTTTTCGGCAAATTCCCTATTGCACAAATGTCCGGACATTTGTGCAATAGGGAATTCAGCGATTCAGGGATAGGAAAGGCAGAGCGAAAATAAAAAAAGCGCCCAGGGAGTGGGCGCTCTAACTTTCGGTGATTTCTCACGCGCTAAAATCCATAAAACTTAATATTCGTCTTCATTAAAGAAGAAGTCGTCTTTGGTCGGATAATCCGGCCAGATTTCCTCAATATTTTCATACGGCTCACCATCGTCCTCCAGTGCCTGAAGATTTTCGATAACCTCTACGGGTGCTCCGGAACGAATGCCATAATCAATCAGTTCGTCCTTCGTGGCGGGCCACGGTGCATCTTCTAAATGAGAAGCCAATTCTAGTGTCCAATACATAACATAAAATTATTTGTCCAAATATATCCTTGTCCAATTTTCCGCAAAAATATACTATTTTTTCTAACTTAAAGAAATAAAAATGAAGATTTTAAATATTCTCAAAATCACTTCCTTTTTCTCTAAGTGCGGTCAGACGAGGGGACACACTTTTTATGTCAGGATTAGGGTAATCATCTTCTATTAGACCGTCACGCATTCGGACGATTCGGTGTGCATGTTGTGCAATATCTTCTTCGTGAGTAACTAAGATAATCGTATTTCCACGCGAGTGAATTTCCTCCAGGAGTCCCATGATTTCTATCGAGGTCTTCGTGTCTAAGTTTCCTGTGGGTTCATCGGCTAAAATGATGGAGGGGTTGTTAATCAGGGCACGAGCGACCGCAACCCGTTGGCGCTGTCCTCCTGATAATTCATTGGGTTTGTGTTCTACCCGATTTCCTAAACCCACACTTTCCAGGGCTAAACGTGCTTTCTCGTCACGCTGTTTTTTCGTGAAACCGGCATAAACCAAGGGCAGGGCGACATTGTCCAAGGAAGTCGATCGGGGCAATAAATTAAAGGTCTGAAACACGAAGCCGATTTCTTTATTTCGCACTTCGGCCAATTCATCGTCGGTCATTTCACTGACATTGATCCCGTTTAAGACATACGATCCTCTGGTCGGCGTGTCCAAGCAACCCAAAATATTCATCAAAGTGGATTTACCCGAACCCGATGGTCCCATCAATGCCACAAACTCCCCCTTCTGTAGGTCCAATGAAACGGATTTCAAGGCGTGAATGGTTTCTAAACCAATAACGTATTTTCTCCCTATATCTCGAATTTGGATGAGTGGCTCTTGCGATATTTGCGACATATGTGTTAATTTTTGCTTCAATTTCCGAGGCGTAGAAGACAACGCTCTACCACACGATTTTACTATTAAGACGCCCCGATCTATATTTTGTTACAGGCTTTTATTAGGTCCTTTGTTCCAGGTATATAAGATTTTTTGGCGGGTCTTCTCTTGCAACTGTTGAGTTTTGGGGTCGATGGGGGCCAATACATCGATATATATGGTGCCGGGTCGACTGCCATACGGGGATCCATCATTCCAATGAAGCTCCCAGGCATTGTGGATAATAACGGGTATGATGCATGCGTTTTTTTCGGCAGCCAAACGAAAAGGCCCAGGTTTAAATGGTCCAATATGAGGCGGATAATGATCGTTAATGCCCCCTTCTGGGAAAATAACGACGGATCGCCCCTTGTCTAAGGATGCTGCAGCCCGTTTAATCGCTCTAAATCCTGATATTTTACTTTTTCGATCGACCGGAATATCAATAGTTCTAAAATAAATACCAGTTACGGGATTGCGTAGGAGTTCTTTTTTTCCCATGAAGGTAAAATCCGCTGGGCAGACTTTGATCAAAGCGGCAATATCCAAGTTGGACGTATGATTGGGGCAGAGAATATGGGCCTTGCTCCAATCGATGGGGACCTCATATCGGATGTGAAAACGAAAACCGGCCAATGCAGAGGATCCTTTGGCTATCCAGCGACGGATTTTTACAAATCGGGAGAAATGCCGATCCGGATTTTTGGACCACAGGAGTAGTAGGGGCCAAAAAGGTAGAAAACAGAGAAAAACGACTCCGAAATAGTGGAATCGGTGAAGTTTTTCTCTGATTCTCATTCGCATAAATGATGTACTACGCTCGCCAGCTTATGAATTTAATTCAGCGAAATATTTATGGAAAAGCGGAATCGTTTCGATCCCCTTGATGTAATTTGCAATGTCGTATTTTTCGTTCGGTGAGTGCAGGTTATCGCTATCCAAACCGAAGCCTAAAAGAACCGTTTTCAATCCTAATTCCTTTTCGAATAAAGCGACGATCGGGATACTTCCTCCACCACGGGTCGGGATTGGTTTTTTTCCGAAAGACGCTTCCATCGCTTTTTCAGCGGC
>DASRQK010000265.1:0-5757 GCA_035645875.1 Sphingobacteriaceae bacterium
GCAAATGGTCATCCGGCCTTCCATGCTTAGGGAGCGAATGGTGTCGCCGGCGTATTCTACAAAGTATCCCGTACCGCCGGCAGCCGAAATTTGAGAAATAATATAAAGGATAATGTCTTTCGCTGAGACGCCGTGGCCTAACTTCCCGTTGACCTCGATTTTCATGCGCTTGGGTCGGTTCTGTAGGAGGCATTGGGTCGCCATCACCTGCTCCACCTGAGAGGTGCCGATACCGAATGCGATCGCGCCAAAGGCACCATGGGTAGACGTATGGCTATCCCCACACACATAGGTGCCGCCCGGACGGGTAATGCCCAGTTCAGGGCCGATCACATGGACGATGCCTTGGTAAGGATGCCCCAATCCATACAGTTCTATCCCAAACTCTGCACAATTTTTCGTTAACATGTCCACCTGATACCGAGAAAGCTCCTCCTTTATCGGAAGATGCTGATCGATGGTGGGGACGTTATGATCCGCTGTGGCTACCGTTTGTTTTGGGCGAAATACCGGCAGCCCTCTTTGGCGTAAACCATCAAAGGCCTGCGGACTGGTTACCTCATGGATGTAATGGGTGTCAATGTATAATACATCAGGAAAACCTTCCTGGCTACTGACCACATGTGCATCCCAAATCTTATCAAATAATGTCTTGCCCATATGTAAAAAAGTTTCGTCAAATTTAGTTGGTTCGCGCGCCGGAACACGATGGCGGCTTAGCAAAGTTAAGCAAAAAAATCCATATTAACAGGAGGAAGCCCGTGAAAAACCTAACATTTCACGGGCTTTCAGTCTTGCAATCAAGACCACTATGTCTAGGCTTGATTTTCCGGACGCAATCCGCGGACCGCCGCTCCTGCACGCCATAGTTCGCTTTCGCGTAACTCTTTTAATTCGGCTTCCAGCTTTTCACGGTAATCCGCCTGGCTGTTACTGTCGATGGAACGCTGTGATTCCTTGCCCGATGCGACACTTTCGTACAGTTCTTTGAATACCGGTGCGGTAGCATCCCGGAATTTCTTCCACCAGTCTAATGCACCTCTTTGGGCCGTCGTGGAACAATTCGCATACATCCAGTCCATGCCGTTTTCGGCTACCAGAGGCATCAGCGATTGGGTCAATTCCTCCACCGTCTCGTTAAAGGCCTCGGAAGGAGAGTGGCCATTGTCCCGTAAGACCTGATATTGTGCCGCGAAAATGCCCTGAATCGCGCCCATTAAGGTGCCGCGCTCACCCGTTAGATCCGAATAGACTTCTTTTTTGAAATCGGTCTCGAATAGATAACCACTACCCACGGCGATACCCAGCGCAATCACGCGGTCGCGAGCTTTCCCCGTGGCGTCCTGATAAATCGCAAAACTGGAGTTCAAGCCCCGCCCAGCTAAGAATAAACGACGAAGTGAAGTTCCGGATCCTTTCGGGGCCACCAGGAATACGTCCACATCTTCGGGCGGATTGATGCCCGTCTGCTCATTGAAGGTGATGCCGAAACCATGTGAAAAATACAGGGCTTTGCCCGGAGTCAGATGCTTTTTCACCGTCGGCCACAAAGCGATTTGCGCTGCGTCACTCAGTAAATAGCAGATGATCGTGCCTTTTTCCAAGGCTTCTTCGATCTCGAAGAGGGTCTCGCCGGGCACCCAACCGTCTGCCACGGCTTTGTCCCAGGTTTTCGAATTTTTTCGTTGACCCACGATGACTCGTATGCCATTGTCTTTTTGGTTCAATGCCTGTCCAGGACCCTGTACCCCGTAACCGATCACGGCGACAGTTTCTTCTTTCAATACTTCTTGTGCTTTCGAAAGCGGAAACTCCTCCCGTGTAACCACGTCTTCAACGGTGCCTCCAAAATTGATTTTTGCCATTTTTTTTCTGTTTTATTTGCTATTGGGATTTAATAAATTTTTTTTGATTTTTTTAAATGAACCAAGCCAGTGATTTACATGCTGAAAACCTGATCCCGTTGATCCAAGTATTCGTTCTCCACCACGCCGTCCAAGGGTTCGGCCTGTTCGAATTCTTTGAGTTTTTTATGAAAACCTTCACTTTCCTTGATGATGGCTATCCGCCCACTCCGAACGAACTCGATTAGATTATAGGGCGTCAAGGCCTCGGTCAAGGCATCGATTTCCTCTCGGTGCCCCGCTGTCTCAAACACGGTATAATCGTTTCGAATCACGACGGCACTGGCACCGAATTGGCGCAGCAGACGCTCGACAGGCGCTTTTTCGGTTACGGCCGAAGTGGGCACTTTATATAATGCTTGTTCCTGCCAGATCACCTCGTCATTGGTGTTAAAATACGCTTTCAGCACTTCGACTTGTTTCTCGATTTGACGACAAACCTTCCGGACCACCTCTCTATTCTCCTGAATCACGATGGTAAAGCGATGAATGCCTTCCGCCTCTGAGGGAGAAGCATTTAGGCTTTCCACATTGATCTTTCTGCGGGAAAAAATCGCAGCGATCCGGCCAATCATTCCGATGGAATTTTCCGTGTAGAGGGTGATGGTGTATTCTTGTTTTTCCATGTTCATTTAATTTTTTCGGGTCAATTCATCCCTGTCTCGGTCACTTTCTTCCTAATTATTTTAATCGGATTTCGGATACGCTGCTTCCTTGTGGCACCATCGGAAATACATTGTTCTCCTTGCCCACCATCACTTCCAACAGGTAAGATCCATCGTGCTGAATCATGGTTTGTAGCGCAGCCTGTAAATGCTCACGTTCCGTTACTCGTTGTCCCGGAATGGAATAGCCTTCGGCTACCTTTACAAAATCCGGGCTGGTAATGTTCACGAAGGAATAACGGCGGTCGTGAAAAAGTTGTTGCCACTGCCTGACCATGCCCAAAAATTCATTGTTCAAAATCAGAATCTTCACTTTTGCGCCAAATTGCATGATGGTGCCCAGCTCTTGGATGTTCATTTGCATGCCTCCATCACCTATTATGGCGATCACATCTCGCTCCGGGGCTCCATACCAAGCGCCAATCGCGGCGGGCAGCCCAAAACCCATGGTTCCCAGACCTCCCGATGTGACATTGCTCTTGGATTGGTTGAATTTCGCATAGCGGCATGCGACCATTTGATGTTGTCCCACATCGGATACAATGACGGCATCCCCTTTGGTCAAATCATTGAGCAACGCCACGACTTCTCCCATGGTCATCAGGCCTTCCTTGGGGTACAATTCGGGCTGGATCACCTGTTGAATTTCTTGCTTTTCGAGTTCACGAAATTGTCCCAACCAGTCTGAATGCTCCTTTTTGTCTGTCAATTGGGTCAATAGGGGTAAGGTTTCCCGGCAATCTCCCCAAACCGGCACGGTGGTTTGTATGTTCTTATCGATTTCAGCCGGATCAATATCCAGGTGAATGACTTTGGCCTGTTTGGCATATTTGTCCAGTCGACCGGTCACCCGGTCATCGAAACGCATCCCGATAGCGATCAAGACGTCGCATTCGTTGGTGAGCACATTGGGCGCATAGTTCCCGTGCATGCCTAACATGCCCACATGCAGGGGGTGATCTGTCGGTAGTGCCCCCAGGCCCATGACGGTGGCCGCCGAAGGAATACCTGTTTTCTCGATGAAGGCTTTAAATTCTTTTTCCGCTTTTCCCAGCAGCACGCCCTGACCGAATAGGATCAATGGTTTTTTCGCCGCATTGATCAGTTTCGCTGCTTCGGCGATATACGAGGTTCGGACTACAGGTTTCGGTCGATAGCTTCGAATATGTTGACAGGGAACATAACCCTCGTAATCAAATAGCTGGATTTGGGCATTTTTAGTAATATCGATCAACACCGGACCGGGACGGCCGCTGCGGGCGATGTAGAACGCCTTGGCCAGTGCCGCCGGTATTTCCGAAGCGTCGGTCACTTGAAAGTTCCATTTGGTCACCGGTGAAGTGATGTTAATGATGTCGGTTTCCTGAAAAGCATCAGTTCCGAGCAGTTGAGCGAACACTTGTCCGGTGATGCACACCACGGGACTGCTATCGATCATGGCATCGGCCAAGCCGGTCACCAGATTGGTGGCACCTGGCCCGCTGGTGGCGAATACCACGCCTGTGCGGCCCGAGGTGCGGGCATAGCCTTGCGCGGCATGAATGGCTCCTTGTTCGTGACGGACCAATATATGCTTTAGCTGCTCGTTATAGTCGTATAGCGCATCATAGATCGGCATAATCGCCCCGCCCGGATAGCCAAAAATGGTTTCCACCTTTTCAGCCAGCAGGGCATCTAATACAGCGACTGATCCGCTGACTTGTTTGATTTCGCTTTTTTGTGGCGCTGTAGGGTTGCTTACTTCCAGTGTTTTCATCATTTTCTATTTTTAGGGTTTTCTGCGCTGATCGTGCTTACTTTCTATTTATTCGTCCGTTACACATCCTTCTGAAGCATCCGAAACCGTTTTGGCGTATTTGTACAATACTCCTCGACTCACTTTGAGCTGCGGTTGTGTCCATTCCTGACGTCTGCGTGCGATTTCGGCTTCAGGGACTTTTAATTCGATGATATTATGGGTCACATCGATCAAGATGGGGTCATCATCCTTCACCAAGCCGATCAATCCTCCATCATAACCTTCAGGCGTGATATGCCCGACCACAAAACCATGTGTGCCTCCACTAAAACGGCCGTCGGTGATGAGTGCGACGCTACTTCCCAATCCCGCGCCAATGATGGCGGAGGTGGGTTTGAGCATTTCGGGCATACCCGGTGCACCCTTGGGCCCTTCGTTTTGGATCACCACCACGTCTCCTGGACGCACTCTGCCACTGGAGATACCGGCAATGAGTTCTTTCTCCCCATCAAATACCCGAGCCGGTCCCTCGAACCGCTCGCCTTCCTTGCCCGATATTTTAGCCACGCTGCCTTTTTCGGCCAGATTTCCGTAGAGGATCTGCAGGTGACCGGTGTCCTTTAGCGGTTTGTGAAGTGGGCGGATGATTTCCTGCTCGTATTCGTTTATGGGTTTGACATTTTTCAGGTTCTCGGCCAGGCTTTGACCGGTGACCGTGAGGCAATCCCCATGTAATAAGCCTTCATTCAGTAAGTATTTCATGACGGCCGGTGTGCCTCCGTACTGGTGCAGGTCTTGCATCAGGAAGCGTCCACTCGGCTTGAAATCAGCCAGCACCGGAGTCTGATCGCTCATGCGTTGAAAATCATCTTGCGTGATTTCAACGCCTACGCTTTTGCCCATGGCGATGAAGTGCAGAACGGCATTGGTGCTGCCTCCCATAATAATGATCACTCTCAAGGCGTTTTCAAAGGCCTCCCGCGTCATGATGTCGCTGGGTTTGATGTCTTTCTCCAATAAAACACGGATGTATTTTCCGGCGTCCAGGCACTCCTGTTTTTTCGCTGCACTGATCGCCGGATTGGATGAGGAATAGGGGAGGCTCATACCTAATGCCTCTATGGCTGAAGCCATGGTGTTAGCGGTATACATGCCTCCGCATGCGCCCGCACCGGGACAGGAATGTTTGATGATCTCCTTGAAATCTTCCGGGCTCAGCTGTCCGGCGATTTTTTGGCCTAAGGCCTCAAATGCCGAGATAATATTCAGATCTTCTCCCTTATAATGTCCCGGAGCGATCGTCCCTCCGTAAACCATGATGGATGGACGGTTTAGCCGCCCCATCGCCATGATGGAACCCGGCATGTTTTTATCGCAACCTGGTATGGCGATCAGTCCATCGTAATATTGTCCCCCACAAATTGCCTCGATGCTGTCGGCGATGATGTCC
>DASRQK010000266.1:0-2430 GCA_035645875.1 Sphingobacteriaceae bacterium
CCGATCACCCAGGCCATTTCCCATGTTTCATCCGGTTCAAGGCTCGCTGTAGCCTGCTGAACTTTTATTTCCACTCCATCGTCTTTTTCTTTCAGATGCACTAAGCGGGTATTCCATCGAATCTTAAACGCTTTGGTAGTCAAATAATCGATTAAAACCCGAACGAGCTGAACGGTAGGAATCGCCAATACATAAAGAAATCGGGTGGTTGGGTCGGGCAATTCTTCCAAATCCAGCGGCGATTCTCGGCCAATAAAGGCCAGTTTGGAGAGTTTTTCCCCTTTTTCAATCACCCGTTCAAGCACGCCCAGTTGATCCAACATTTCCAGGCTTCTCGCTTTTAAAATGGTGGTGCCTCCTTGGGGTATTGGCCCCAGGTTTTGGTCGATCAATACCGGGTGCACTCCATGCCGCAAAAGTTGAATGGCCATCATGAGACCGGATGGGCCCGCGCCGACGATCAACACTTCGGAAGCGCCCTGCGAAACCGGTTGTCCGCTCACTTTGGAGACTTGCATCTGAAAAAAATCCGCTTTGACCACGTCTTACCGCTTTGACTGTTTATGCGAGGACAACAAATGATGCGAATACAGCAAAAATATGGCCGGCCTCTTGTGTAGGTCTTCTTTAAACGATTTGCCCTGACCGCTCCGCCATTGACCCACTGACTGCCTGATTACCTGCTCTGTAGAACCGGTTAAATCGACGGCCACGCACAATTCCGTTCTGCTATCCAATGTTTTCAAAAGCTCCTCTAAGACTGCGTTATTGCGAAAAGGTGTTTCAATAAAAATCTGAGTTTGGTTTCGCTGTGCGGACTCGCGCTCCAGTTCCTTGATCCGTGCTGTACGCGGACTTTTTTCTATCGGTAAATAACCCTGAAAAACGAAGGATTGTCCGTTAAAGCCGGAGGCCATCAGCGCCAGTAATATGGAGTTTGGTCCGACCAATGGAATGACTTCAATGCCTAATCGATGTGCCTCTGCTACGATTTCCGCACCCGGATCGGCGATCCCCGGACAGCCCGCCTCGCTCATTAAACCTAAATCGTGGCCCGCTTTCGCGCTCCTCAAATATTCGGAAGCCGGAACCGCTCCCCTGGCATGCTTACCATAATCATGAATGATCAATTCGCTTTGCGGACGTTGCAGCCCTGCTTGCTTTAGAAACTTTCTCGCCGTTTTCTCGTTTTCAACAATATATTCGCTGATTTCATTGATGATTTGCCTGGAGAAGTCCGTAAATGAAGACGCCGCAGCACCCTCGCTTAAAGGCACTGGGATCAGGTATAATTTTCCGTTGGACATCTTACAAAACTACAAAATTCTCTCAGACTCACACATCAGCATTGCGAAGGAAGGATAGATAATATCGTCTAGTAGGTTAAGTCAGCTGTAACATTTCTTCTTGTTTTGCGACTAAACTGTAAACAAATGTTAAAAAATCAAGATTATTTGGAAATACCGAATCGTTACGATATTTTCGTAGCGCCGGATGTTTACTAAATTGTTCGAAAGATTATGATTAAAAAGACTGCATTTTATTTTATTACGTTGACCTTTCTAAGTATAGGCTCAGCTTTCGGACAATCTACTTTCCGTGGAGAGGTCGTGGACGATGGTGATGAGACCAAATTGGTCAATGCCTCCATCGTGCTTTTAAATGCACAAGATTCCATTTTGGTCGATTTCACTCGCGCGGATGAACAGGGGCGATTTACATTGAACAAGCCAAGCGAAGGAAAATTTCTGCTCCTAATTACCTATCCAAAATACGGCGAATACAATCAGCATATAGACGCCGAAACTCCAAGTGATTTGGGACGTATCGGTCTTTCCAGCGTGGCACACCTCATCGAGGAGGTCATTGTGATGGGGAGGATACCGGTGGTCATGAAGGGAGACACCACCGAATATGACGCCTCCAGTTTTACTGTGGAACAAAACGCTAAAGTGGAGGATCTGCTGCGAGTTCTTCCGGGAATCACGGTAGATGCGGACGGAAATATTACAGCACAGGGAAAGACCGTAGAGAAAGTACTCGTGGACGGGGAAGAGTTTTTTGGCGACGACCCGACTTTGGTCACCCGAAATATTCGTTCTGATATGGTAGATAAGGTGCAGGTTTTCGAGAAAATGTCCGAAGAAGCCGAGCGCACCGGAGTGGATGACGGGGTTCGGCAGCAAACCATCAACGTCACCTTAAAGGAAGACGCCAAGCGAGGATGGTTCGGGAAGTTAGAAGCAGCCGGTGGGGCTGACCCTGATGGTGGGTATTATCTCGGAAAAGCTGCGTTAAACCGCTTCAACGGCAGTCAAAAAATCAGTGCTTTCGGCATGACCTCGAATACCGGGGAGATCAGCCTGAATTGGCAGGAAGCCGAGCGTTTCAATCTATCCAGTGGCGATGTAACAGTCACCGATGACGGAA
>DASRQK010000267.1:0-3741 GCA_035645875.1 Sphingobacteriaceae bacterium
CTCCGCCAGCGCCTCATTGAACCGGTGGCCGAACCATTCGATCGCTACCTGCTGGGCCTGGTTGATCCCGGTTGTCTCGTCCACCTCCCAGCCCTTTACCAAGCGGAATGCATTCCATATTTTATTGGCAAAATTGCGGCCCTGTTCACAGTAGGACACGTCGAACATCAGGTCATTGCCGGCAGGAGAGGAGAGGAGCATGCCCACCCGTACCCCGTCCGTTCCATATTGGGCCATCAGTTCCAAAGGATCCGGCGAATTTCCAAGTGATTTGGACATTTTTCGGCCCAGTTTATCACGTACAATTCCAGTGAGGTATACATTTTTAAAAGGAGGTTTCTCCCGATACTCGTGACCGAACATGATCATGCGAGCCACCCAGAAAAAAAGAATCTCTGGGGCTGTGACTAAATCATTGGTTGGGTAATAATAATTAATCTCTTCATTATCTGGATCCAATACGCCTCCAAAAACCGACATGGGCCAGAGGGCAGAGGAGAACCAGGTATCTAGTACGTCATCTTCTTGACGAAGACCCTCGTCAGATTTTCCTTGTTCCGCAAATTCAACTCGGGCATCCGCTTCGGTTTTGGCGACCACCCATTCATTTTGGGCATTGTACCAAGCCGGGATGCGCTGACCCCACCACAGCTGTCGACTGATGGTCCAATCCTTTATGTTTTCCATCCAATGCCGATAGGTATTGATGAATTTTTCAGGGATCAATTTGATTTCCTGCTGGTTCACATAGTCCAATGCCGGGCCGGCCAATTCGGACATGCGGCAGAACCATTGCATGGAGAGTTTCGGTTCAATGACGGCATCCGTACGCTCGGAAAAGCCTACTTGAGATTTATATTCCTCTATCTTTTCGATTTGACCGGCTTCCTCGAGTAGTTGAGCGATCTTTTTGCGGGCGGAGAATCGATCCTCACCCACCAAGATTTCCGCTTTCTCGTTCAGCGTGCCGTCATCGTTGAGAATATCGATAACATCTAAGTGATGTTTGATGCCTAATTCGTAATCATTCAAGTCGTGCGCAGGGGTGACTTTCAAGCATCCCGTACCGAACTCCCGTTCCACATACGCATCGGCAATGATCGTGATCGGACGATCGATCAAGGGTATCAATATTTGTCGGCCGATCAGGTGTTGGTATCTTTCGTCCTCCGGGTGTACGCACACAGCCGTATCGGCCATGATGGTTTCTGGGCGGGTGGTCGCGATGGTCAAATATTCTTCCGAGTCCTTTAACTGATAACGAAGATAATACAATTTTTGATTGACTTCTTTGCGGATCACTTCTTCATCCGAAAGCGCCGTTTTTCCCTGGGGATCCCAATTTACCATGCGCACTCCGCGGTAGATATACCCCTTGTTATAAAGGCGAATAAAAGTGTCGATTACCGCTTCACTCATATCGGGATCCATGGTGAATTTGGTGCGATCCCAATCGCAAGAAGCTCCCAGTTTTTCTAATTGACTGAGAATAATGCCACCATATTTTTCCTTCCACTCCCAGGCATGGGCCAAAAACTCCTCCCGGCTTAGGTCCTTTTTATCCATGCCTTGTTCCTTCAACATAGCGACCACTTTGGCCTCAGTGGCTATGGAAGCATGATCCGTTCCCGGCACCCAGCATGCGTTTTTTCCCTGCATACGTGCACGTCGGATCAATACATCTTGTAAGGTATTGTTCAGCATGTGCCCCATATGTAAGACCCCAGTCACGTTCGGAGGGGGCATGACAATGGTATAAGGCTCTCGCTCATCCGGTACGGAACGAAAAAACTTTTTTTCTAGCCAGTAGGCATACCATTTGTCTTCAGCTTCCTGTGGATTATATGTCTTCGCTAAGCTCATTTACGTATATTTTATGGGGTGTTTGATTGAAAATACTACACGGAGGGCAAACTTAGCGAAAAAAATAGTGTGTTACAATGGTATAATTTTGCTAACTTCGAAGCCAATGCATGGTTCTATGGATTAGAAAAACATTTAAAAATATGAGTTTAAAGAATTTTAGTGGAGTCGTTACAGGAGATGCCTTACAGGAGTTGTTTGAAATTGCAAAAACGCATCAATTTGCCTTGCCTGCCGTGAATGTAGTCGGAACCAATTCGATCAATGCGGTTATGGAGACGGCTAAAAAAGTGAATTCACCCGTTATTATCCAATTATCCAATGGAGGAGCACAGTTCTATGCCGGTAAATCCTTAAACAACGATGGATTAAATGCTTGTGTATTGGGAGCTGTGTCCGCCGCCCAACATGTACATCTTTTGGCTGAGCATTACGGGGTAGCCGTCATTCTGCATACCGATCACGCCGCGAAGAAATTATTGCCGTGGATTGATGGGCTATTGGATCATGGAGAGCGCTTCTTTGCCCAAAATGGAAAACCCTTATTCTCCTCTCATATGCTTGATCTTTCGGAAGAACCACTCGAAGAAAATATAGAAATTTCGGCTCAATACTTGGAACGTATGGATAAACTGGGCATGACCATTGAAATTGAACTGGGAGTAACTGGAGGCGAGGAAGATGGGGTGGACAATACCGGCGTGGATAGTTCCCGTCTATATACCCAACCCGAAGAAGTGGCCTTTGCATATGATGAATTAAATAAAGTGAGTGAGCGATTTACAGTGGCCGCAGCGTTCGGGAATGTACATGGAGTTTACAAACCAGGAAATGTGCGCTTGGAGCCTGTGATCTTAAAAAATTCCCAGGAGTATGTACGTGAGAAGTTTGGAATTGCGGCAGAAAAACCGATCAATTTTGTTTTCCATGGTGGGTCGGGTTCTTCTCCAAAAGACATCGCTGAGGCGATATCTTATGGTGCGATTAAAATGAACATCGACACCGATATGCAGTGGGCATTCTGGGATGGAGTGCGTCATTTTTACCAAGGGCACGAAGATTATTTGCAACGTCAGATCGGAAATCCCGAAGGCGATGATGTGCCCAATAAAAAATACTACGACCCTCGAAATTGGTTGAGGAAGGGCGAAGAAGCCTTTGTCAGCCGATTGACCCAAGCCTTCGATGAGTTGAATGCCACGGGAAGTGGGGATAAGTTATAAGTTGGTAATCACTGTGTGTTAAATAAAAGGATCTGATTATGATCATGCCCAGAGACAAAAACCTTCCTCCGGGGACCGGACTGCGGAATCTGAACCAGTTTCTACTTCTGATCGTATTGGTTTTTGTGATCATGCACTTTGGTCAGGATTTTCTGATACCGGTAGCGATTAGTGGCCTTTTCGCCATGATGCTCGTTCCGGTCAGCCGGGTGTTGGAAGCCTGGGGAGTGCATCGGGGGATCGCAGCAGGTATTTGTGTGCTGATCACTTTATTTGTGATTTTGGGGGTGGCGTATGTGTTGATCAATGAGGTGGTTGCCCTCACTAAAGGCATGTCGGTCATCGGAGATCGACTCAATTTGCTTCTGGAAGCCACCTATAATTTTATTCTCGAGCATTTTCAATATCCCATTGATAAACAGCGGGAATATTTTCAGAAACAGATCGCTGGATTGGGAGATTCCTCTGCCCGTTACGTAGGTGGTCTATTTGTGTCGGTCTTGGGTGGTTTCGCCAACTTGCTGATTATGACCACTTATACCGTGCTGTTTTTGATTTATCGAAACCGGATCAAGCGATTTGCGCTGATGCTAGTGGTGCGATATGGTGGGCGCGAGGACTTGGATGAAGCGAAGACAGTCGTCGAAAAAATCAC
>DASRQK010000268.1:0-7697 GCA_035645875.1 Sphingobacteriaceae bacterium
GTGTGCATGAGCATCGTTTCAAAACCTTTATCGCACATGATGGTTTATTCGATATGCGGAGCTGGTATGGGACAACGGAAGAATTATTTTTCGCCAACAAAGATCTGGGCGGCCCTTACTGGGATCCAAAAAACAACAAAACGTATACCGATTTCAATCCCATGGAGCATGTGAATAACTGGAATACGCCGATATTTATCATCCAGGGAGGAAAAGATTTCAGAGTGGGCATCGAGCAAGGTTTGGAGGCATTCCAAGCTGCCCAACTGAAAGGAATCAAGAGTAAATTACTCTATTTGCCAGATGAAAACCATTGGGTCCTCAGCGCGCAAAACGCGTTAGTCTGGCAAAGGGAGTTTTTCGCATGGTTAACCGAAACCCTCTAGTCTCGGCGACCGAAAATAGAGAAATGCACATAGCGACCTGGATGTTCCTTGAGATCTATCATGAGCGCATCCAGGTTTTTTGATGCATTTTGTAGATTCTCATAGAGCGCGGGATCGTTAATCAACATACCGATGGAACCTTCGCCATGATTGATTTTATCCACGATCGCTTGAAAATCACTGATCGCCTCATTGGCGCTTTGCACCGTTTGGGCGACATTCGCGGCAGCGACTTGATCCGTGATGGTATTCAGGTTACTTAAAAGACCAGTGATTTGTTCGTTGTTTTTCTGGAAATTGGCCGTAATCGACTCTACATTGGCCATAATGTCACTGACTCGCACACGTTCTTTCCCTACGAGTGCGTCCAATTGTCCGGTGATTCCTTCTATGTTTTTAAGGGAATTAGCGATGCTGTGAATGCTGCGGTTAAAGTCTCTTTGGAAATCCTCATTGATGGTATTATTGATGGAACTCAGCACCGAATCCAGCACCGCGGCGATATCCTCAGCCTTTTTTTGGATGGGCTCCACTTGTTCCATGATGTTTTTTTCACTGCCCGATTCTAATTGACTCCCGTTTACGGCATATTCGGGGCTGTTCCCCAACTCGAAAACGATGGCTTTCCCACCCAACAGGTCGGTGCTGACGATTTTAGCTATGGTGTTACTCGGGATGGCGTAGCTTCTTTTAACTTTTAGTTCCGTTCGAATGCGCCCATCTTCCAAAAGATCCATTTGAGAGACACGTCCTATTTGATACCCATTGACCAAAATCGGCTTGGAGACTGTCAATCCGTCTACCCGACTGTATAGGGCGTAATAGGTGTTATCTCGGCTGAATACGTCATTGCCCTTCAAAAAGCTGTAGCCCACAATGAGCACAGCGAGCGCGATCGCAGCCAATAATCCTACTTTTACTTCATTTGAAAATTTCATCAGCGTTCTGTCTGTCTTTTATACGTTTTGATGGCGTCCAGCAGATTTTTGACAATTTCATCCTGCCCTTCCTCTGAAAGCATGTACGCTTCTTCTTCCGGATTGCTCAGAAACCCCAGTTCCGTCAATATCGCGGGCATGCCCGCATTCATAAGGACCGCCAGTTTTTGTTCTTTTACCCCTCGGTCCACCCGCCCCATATTGGTGAATTCCTTTTGGATCGCCGCAGCCAATTTAATGCTTTGTTCCCGATATTGGCTACGCATCAGGGAAAATATGATATAGCTCTCGGGATCATTGGGATCAAAACCCTGGTAATTTTCCTCAAAATTCTCCTCCAGTAAAATATCCGCGTTTTCCCGCAATGCAGCATCTTGGTTCCCCAGATAATTGTATCCCAATACCAGGGTTTCAGTTCCTCTCGGCCCCGTGTTTACGGCATTGACCCAGCGATTTCCTTGACGAACTCGGCGGTAAGGGGCTGCATTACAGTGGATAGAAATGAATAGGTCCGCTTTTTTTTCATTGGCCAATGCCGTGCGTTTGTAGATATCGACATCCACATCGGTGGTGCGTGTGAAATGTACCTTGACATCCGGTAACTCTTTTTCAATGGCTTTACCTAACTTCAGCGCAATGTCCAAAACGACGTCCTTTTCTTTTGATTTCTTTCCGACCGTTCCGGGTTTGTTGCCGCCATGCCCCGGATCGAGTACGATGGTTCGTATATGGTAAATGGATTCGTCAGCGGCAGCAGCAGGCTGAGCCTGGATGTGGTTTGGCACACTGATCGTTAGAATGAGAAGATAAATAAAAAAGAATGGTTGAAATTTTATTTTTTGCTCCATATTCATAAATCTCCTTTAATGGCTCGGTTTTAGATAGCTTACAATTGTTGAGCCATAATTCACAAAGACAAAAATACATAAATGTTTTTCATTAAATTTGCCCCTTATGACCATTACGGGCAAAAATAACACTCATTTGTCAGATTTGAAGACGAAAGCTAGTTTTTTAACGTTTTTATTTGTTGTTTCTGCGATGTTGTTCACCCATCAAGAGACCCTGGGTGCAGATCAGCGAACAGCACTTCGAATCGACACCTTAGTGAACCTGGACACCCTTCAAGCATTGGATCAGCGGGTGGAAAGACTGCCCGATAGTCTGGGGCATTTGGCTGATAGTCTGCTTCACATGAATCAACTTCCGGGAACGCTGCCCGACACCTTGGTGCTGATGGATTCTATTTCCGGTCCGACATTACCTTCAGGAACCGAATCGAATTCAGCACAGGAAGAGAGTGGACTGCAGGCGGCGGTCAATATTTTAGCGCGTGATTCGCAATGGATGGACATCCGTCATAATATGACGTATCTGTATCGGGAAGCGAAGATTAAGTACATGGATTTTGAGCTTTCTGCCGATTATATACGCATTGATCATGAAAATAATGAAGTATTTGCCAGTGGATTGACTGATCATAATGGCCGTTATGTGGGGCGTCCGGTGGTCATTATGTCCGGTGAATCGCCCAAGGCTGTGGATTCATTGACCTATAATTTTGATACCGGAGTCGGTGTGACCTACGGGGTGTTCAGTGAGGTGGATGGAGGTTTTATTCAAGCCAGTCGGGTGCGTCGAAATCAGTTTAATGAGATGTCGCTGTTTCATGGGATGTATAGCACGTGTAATCTTCCTGAACCCCACACACATTTTGGGATCTTTATTAAAAAAGGAATTGTTACGGAAAATCAGATTGTAGCCGGCCCGGCTTATTTGGTGGTGGAAGGCGTGCATCTTCAACCGCTCATGATTCCCTTTGGATTTTTTCCAAAACCGGATAAGAAGGCGTCGGGGTTTATGTTTCCTTCCTTTGGGGAGGATTTTTCGCGCGGTTTTTACATGCGTGATGCCGGATTCTATTTTGCGTTCAATGATTATTGGGATTCAGAAGTGAGGGGGACACTCTATTCGAAGGGGTCTTATGAAGCCTCTCTCCGCACCACCTATCGGGTTCGTTATAAATATGACGGAGGGTTTAACCTGCGTTTCGCTTCGACTCGGACTGGTATTGAAGGCACGCCGGGCTATAAACCGACGAACGATTTTAACATTACCTGGAACCACAGTCAACGCCCGGAAGCCAATCCGGGGACGACGCTTTCCGCCTCGGTGAACTTTGGGACGGGATCCTATTATCAAAACACGGCCGCAGGGGCCTCTTATAATTATGAGCAGATGACTCAGAATAACATGTCCTCCAGCATTAGTTACGGTCGACGTTTCGGGGATGGTCGTTTTAATTTTTCGGCCAGTATGAGTCATCGGCAGGATATCTCTACGGGTAGCGTGTATTTAGAATTGCCTTCATTTAACCTGAATGCGACCACTTTTAATCCATTTGATTCGAAGGACCGTATCGGAGAGCAGAAATGGTATCAAAAAATCACGGTCGGTTATAGTTTGGTAGGAAGAAACTCCATTCAGACTACGGAGCAGGATTTGTTCCGAAAAGAAAGTTTGGGTCAATTCAGAAATGGCTTTCAGCATACCGTTCCCATTAGCCTCTCTCTGAATGCGTTGAAGCATTTTCAGGTGAATACCAGTGTGAATTATGTAGAGCGTTGGTACTTGCAGACCATTCGCAGGCGATTGGAAAACACACCGGCCGGATATCAGGAGGTTCGCGATACCGTGCAAGGCTTCTCTAGAGCGTACGATTATTCCGTTTCGAGCGGTCTTTCGACTAAATTTTACGGTATGTATCCGAAAATGGGGCGCATCGAGGCCATGCGACACGTGGTGACGCCATCTGTTAACCTGAACTACCGTCCAGATTTTAGTGGAGACCTTTTTGGGTTTTATCGAACCTTTGTGGATGCTCAGGGAAATCAACAGCAGTACTCCATTTTCCAAGACGGGATCTTTGGGAGTCCAGGCTTCGGTAAATCCATGGGGATCGGGTTTTCCATCAATAATAATTTAGAAGCGAAGGTACGCAGTAGGCGGGATACGACCGATGGAGGAATTAAAAAAGTACCGATAATACAAGGATTGACCTTCAATGGAAACTACAATATGGCAGCTGATTCTTTCCGCCTGTCGAATATTAGTTTTTCTGGACGGACTGCCTTATTTAATCAGCAGATCAATGTGAATTTTAACGGTACCTTCGATCCCTACAGTGTCGATGAGGAGGGACGGAGAATTCATCGCTTCGCCATTAAAGACGGGAAACTTGCCCGGCTAACTAATTTTGGATTGTCTTTCGACTATAGTCTGAATCCCCAAATGCTTCAAAGGCGCAATGAAGAGTTAGGCGCATTAGAGGGTCAACGGGGCAATATGACACCGGAACAGCAGCAAGCTTTAGCCCGAATCAGCTCGGACCCCAATGCTTTCGTTGATTTTAATATTCCATGGAACTTGGCGGGCTCATTCAGTTTTCAATATTCACGTTTTGGCAATGTCAGTAACATCACCAGTACACTGAATATATTTGGCGATTTTAGCTTTACCGAAAAGTGGAAGGTCCAATTCAATTCAGGCTACGATTTTAAACAGAAGCAGATTTCGTTGACTCGGTTTAGCATTTATCGGGACCTGCATTGTTGGGATATGTCGGTCGGCTGGGTTCCTTTTGGACAATATCAAAGTTATAACATTACCATCCGGGCCAAAGCCTCCATTTTGCAGGACTTGAAATTGACCAAACGTAATGAGGGATATAACCGATAATAAGATAAAACCGACAATAAGTCTGAAAGGATCAAAGCATGTTAGCGGAAATCATAACGATCGGAGATGAAATCCTGATAGGTCAGATCGTGGACACCAATTCGGCTTGGATGGCCGTGCGTTTAAACGAGATTGGAATCGAGGTGAAACAAATCACGACGGTAGCAGATCGGGCGGCAGATATTTTGATGGCGCTGAACCTCGCTTCGGGTCGTGCGGATGTTATTTTGGTAACCGGTGGCTTAGGGCCGACGAAGGACGACGTCACTAAACACACCTTAGCGACATATTTTGGTCAAGGACTCAGACGCGATCCAGAGGTACTGAGGCATGTGGAAGCTATTTTCAAGCGAAGAGGCCGGGAGGTCTTGGATGTGAATAAGCAGCAGGCTGACGTTTTGGAAAAAGCCGAGGTGCTTTTTAATAGTTTGGGGACTGCGCCAGGCATGTGGATCTCGCATCAAAACAGACATTATGTGGTGCTGCCGGGGGTTCCATTTGAGATGAAACACCTGATGGAAGAGCGCGTTCTGCCTCGGCTAACCTTTTTTAAAGGTCGTACTCCGCTGGTCCATCACACACTTTTAACTGCAGGTTTAGGCGAATCTTTTCTCGCGGAGCGGATTCGAGACATAGAAATCCATCTACCATCACAAATCCACTTGGCTTATCTGCCCAAACCGGGTGTGGTTCGCCTACGCTTAACGGGTATTGGTCCGAATCATGAAGTCTTGGAGCAGAAATTGAAGTATTATGCCCAACAATTGGAGGAAGCCTGTGGGCCCTATTTCATGGCGCATGGCGATGTCAGTTTGGCGGAAGTGATCTTAGCAGAGTTTAAAAAGCGGGGTTTGAAACTGGCGGCTGCTGAAAGTTGTACTGGGGGATATCTTGCGAATCTTCTGACGGCCATTCCCGGTAGTAGTGAAGTCTTTCAGGGCAGTGCAGTGACCTATTCTAATCTTTCCAAAACAGCGCTTTTAGGGGTGGACCCTGGCGTATTGGAAACGTACGATGCGGTCAGCGAAGAAGTGGTAATCGAAATGTCCAAAGGTGCCGCTCAGGTGTTCGCTGCGGACTACGCCATCGCTGTTAGTGGGGTAGCCGGTCCTGGGTCAGACGTGACGGGTTTGCCAGCAGGGCATATCTGGATGGCCATTTCCGGACCCGACAAAACACACACTCGCCTCTTTCAATTGGGTAAGGATCGTCGTGTGAATATTCAGACCGCAGCCGCATTCGCCCTATTTGAACTGATCGCTCTCATTCGGGAAAAAGCAAAATAGATTTTACCTTCTGGCGTTATCCGTCTTTTTATTCTGCGTGTCGCATTATTTATGGAATATAGTTTTGTTTGTTTGTTTATTTCCGAAAACTTATTTAATTTGCACATATTTCAATTTTAGACTGAATTATGGCCATACATCGATTGGTACTCCCAAAGATGGGGGAAAGTGTTTCCGAAGCGACAATTATCAAATGGTTGAAACAGCCAGGCGATCGCGTGGAAGAGGATGAAGCTGTGGTGGACATTGCTACGGATAAAGTAGATTCCGATGTGCCTTCACCTGTGTCGGGCGTGATCCAGGAACTTTTGTTTTCGGAAGATGCTGTCGTTCAGGTAGGAGAAGTGTTGGCGGTGATTGAAACCGACGGTGAAGAAATCGAAGATACAGGAGAAGGTACAGAAGCTGAAATCGAAGAAAAGATTCAAGAGGTTTTGCCTGAATCCATGAAGTCGGCGCCCACAACTTCTAAAAGCCCAAAGGCTTCCGCCGCATCCGCTGAATCGCCAGCGATCTCCGCCATGAATGAGAGCGGACGATTTTATTCCCCGCTTGTGCGCAATATCGCTGCTCAAGAGGGCATTAGTATGGAGGAATTAGATCGTATTCCGGGAACAGGCACGGAAAATCGCGTCACCAAGCAAGATGTACTCCGTTATTTGGAAAGCCGTGATGCCGGGCAGGCAACAGCTGTCGAGGCTGCTCAGGCAGAATCCATCCCAGAGGTCAGCACGACCGCGTCCGTGACCACTTCCCTGTCCACTGACGATGAAATAATCGAAATGGATCGCATGCGTAGGCTGATCGCGGACCACATGGTTCAAAGTGTGAAAACTTCACCGCATGTTTGTTCCTTCGTCGAAGCAGATGTGACCAATTTAGTTCAATGGCGTAATAAGGTCAAAGCTACCTATGAAAACAGAGAGGGTGAAAAAATTACTTTTACACCTATTTTTATAGAAGCTGTGAGTCGAGCGATCAAGGATTTTCCACTGATCAATGCGTCGGTAGATGGTTATCAAATCATTAAAAAACGGAATATCCATATCGGAATGGCTACGGCATTGCCTTCAGGGAATTTGATTGTACCGGTGATCAAAAATGCGGATCAATTAAGCTTAGTCGGGCTCAGTAAAACGGTGAATGATCTGGCCAAGCGAGCACGCGAGAATAAATTGAAACCGGATGACACCCAAGGAGGAACGTTCACCGTGACCAACGTGGGTGCTTTTGGAAACATCACGGGAACGCCGATTATCAACCAGCCGCAAGTGGCGATTTTGGCCATCGGGACCATTGTGAAAAAGCCAGCTGTAATCGAGACCGAATATGGCGATGTGATCGCGATT
>DASRQK010000269.1:0-3385 GCA_035645875.1 Sphingobacteriaceae bacterium
AATGTTGATATATGGAGGAGAAGGTTCCAACTCATTGATTACCGGCCCTAGTCCCACATACACAGCTTTCCAAAATCATCTCGATGCCCAGGGAATGCCTGCCCAAACCATTCAAAACATCGCAGTCTCAAAAGGTAGTGGCAATGGTGTAGGTCAGGGGTATGGAAGTCTTGAGAAGATTTTTAAACTAAATGCAAATACTTTTAATTCCACCGGTTGTTTCACAACTGTTCCGGATGTAGTGGGTTGGTTGGCCGGAGCTGTCGCATTAGTTAAAATAGGTTTATTTGCCTCAGTTAGAGCTGATATTAAGGCGATGCCCGGCTATGTTTCGTCAACCAACTGGATATATGAGCGAAAAATTCGCGTGTTTTTACTTTTTATTCCATTGGAATGGGATAACCACGAAACCAAAGCCAAGACGGTAAATTTCTACGATGGTGTACAGGGCGGTAGATATGGGCTTGCAAGTTTTTCCGGAATGGGGGCGGATGCATTGGGTTATATAAATGCACTCGCAAATGGAGTATATATGCCCTGTGCAAAACTTTACCATACGCAGTTTTGTTTTATCCCGACCGTCAGCGCGCTGAACATACCAAGTATGATGGGAACGCCAAATTGGGCGATAGATACAGAGAGCATTGTAGATAATGATGATACGCCTTTTGATAAGGCTTACGTTCTTGATCCAACAAAATATCCATCGGGATATACAGCACCAAATAATGAAAATCATTTGGATTTAACCCCCAGCAATGTATTTCCATTTCAGCAAGTTGTTTCGCCTCAATTCAACGCCGTTAACGAAAACCCCACCGTTCACGGCTACACCTTTAATTTCGGATACGCCGAAGTGGACGATGAAATAATCAAAACCACCGATTGCATAACTCATCCACTCACTGTCAGCGGAATCCCCGCTGCAAGTGGAGCGTTGTGGATAAATCGAGCACATAATCTTGAAGATGTTAATAACGCCAACAACCCGCTGAACACTTCAGACACTTTTAACGTGGACTTAAAAGAAAGTTGCAACGGTACGTATGGCAGAGTAACAGTAGAAAGTATGGGTTCAATTACCATTGGAGAAGACCACCTAAAAACCGCAAAAGTCATCGTTCGCGAAAATGCATGGATAACAATGAATGATGGTTATATTGAAATCCGACCCGGCTCTAAACTCATCATCGAAGACGGTGCTGAACTCCGACTCAACGGCGGTATTCTGCGCGTGCAGGACGGCGGGGAAGGTCATCGTCAAAAGGGGTGGAAAGCTTATTTATGAAGACGGAGCCATCATAGAACTCAATGGCCACGACGCCGTTCTCGCTCTCGGAGGTTTGACGCACGTGGGCAATGACGCCACGTTTACGTTCACATACGAGGGATCGGAAAGCGGCCACATTCGCATGCTCGACGATGGCTATTGGGGCGAGCGTTTCTTCGTTGGTACCAACGCCGATGTTGTCCTCAAAGGTGAGGGGCAGAATGATTTGATTCTTTATTTGGAGGAATCGGTGAATTTTTGGGAATATCAAGGAGAAGTTCCGGGATACACCGAGGAATCCAATCTTTTCACACAAGTTCAAATAACGGACGGGCGTATTGAGTTCGAAAATAATTCCCGCCTGCAAGTGATCAATCCATCGAAATTTGATAATGTACATTTCCAACGGGTCGGTCCGGGAAACCCTAGGGGTGTTGTACCAATGTCTAAATGCAATATTTCTAACTCAACATTCCGGGATGTGCCCATAGATGCCCAAATGCACTTTAGCAACGGCGGAATGTTATATATCAAGGACTCCAAATTTCATTCTACATACGTAAAAATCAGGGGAAAAGGCTATGAGATTTCAGGTTCACATTTTTTCTCTTCACAGATATCTTCGCTCGAGTGTACGCGTAAAAACAAGTTCATGCATTCCACGATTTCGGCCGGATCCCATCTGTATGGATATCAATGCGCCATTGAAGATAAATCTACTTCGGAATTGTACATATACAAATCAACCATTCACAATAGTTATGCGGTAGGGGTGCATAAACAAATGTCTCGTGTAACTGCCAAGTGCAGCAAGTTTATAAACAATAGCGTTGGCATTGTTGCAAGTGACAATGCCGTTATCAATCTTTCATTTCCTCAAGGCGGAGGATCAAATCTTTTCGAAGACAATTATGTAAACATAGAGGTGGTCGATGCCTATGACATTCTTTTGAAAGACGGGTTTAATCAAATTTACGACGGAACCCTATCGAATATCATGGGAACACTTGATCGTCCCTATGATCCTCCTTGTCCTTACATCAACGCGACAAACAATACGTGGACCCCCGCCGATGGACAGGCTGCCGATCCCAACCATCCGGATCAAAATGAATTTGACGTTAAAATCGAAGGCGCCAACCCGTGGCAATGGTGCAGTGTTCCTTTTCATTTCGGAGTTGTTGCGCCGGTGGGCCCGTGCCGGATCGACCCTGAGGATACGCGGGGCGAACAAAAATCAAACCCGGAGATCTCGGAGTATCCTCTAATCACAACCCCCATTTATTTTCACAACACACCTTTCGACGAGGCAGTTGAAATGGCGATGGCAAAAACAACCGCATTCAATGACTCACTCGGCGACGATGTGACTGCTGCCGCTATGTATTTTGAATTGCTGATGGCGGAAGCTTACGCGGACTCCGACTCCATGCAGGCTGTAGTAGACGGCTTGAAGTACAATACTATCTTCTCCTATAAGTCGACGGTGGAAAATCTTTTTTCCGATGGTATCATCACTGCTGAGATGAATAATCAAACCTTTGTCCCGACAGTAGAGGGCTACGCCGATGTGTTGATGGCTTATACGGATAGCATCAAAGTTACCGACACTTATCGTGGGCAATTTCAATTGGAATTGGCGAAAACGGCTCTGTTCAAAACAATTGGTAAGCCTGAAATGGCATTGTTAATCGTTGAGAATTTGGCTCTGTGTAATCACGATTCCATCCAAGAAATCATTTTGGAAAAACAACGGGCCAACCTGCTTTTCGACATCTCATCAAAAGAAACGGGAATTCATGCATTTTTATACGACAGCATTACCTTTGTTCTCGATTCATCGATCTTTGACTTCCCCGTTGGCACGTTTGTCGATTCTTCCGGATTCGGCGCCTACATATTCGGTCCCAACAACCTTCAATTCTCGGTTTGCCAACCTCACTCGGCAAAACGCGCCGGAACGAACAATCCACACCAATCGTTGTCGATATCAGAACCTACGGTTTACCCTAATCCCGCGAGTCGAAAAATTACCATACAATTTCAGGGTTCCAAAGCAGGCGAATCTTCCTCAACACCCGTGTATTTTGAATTATACGACATCCATGGCAAACA
>DASRQK010000270.1:0-3176 GCA_035645875.1 Sphingobacteriaceae bacterium
CGAAGAAAATTTTGGTATGGCATCCGCTAAATGGACGTACATATTGGGAGCTGCCAGGGCTTCTTATCATTTTAATTTCAATGTAGAGGGATTAGACCCCTATTTAGGTGTCCTTTTAGGATATAATTATGCGAAAGCGGAGACGACAGGTGCAATGAACTTCGCCGCAGATGCCGGTGGTCTGGTCTACGGTGGGCACGCAGGGGCTCGGTATTTCTTTTCGCAGAAATTCGGTGTCTTCGCTGAGGTAGGATATGGAATTGGGAACCTAAATGCGGGCCTCACATTTAAACTTTAAGTGGGTAAGTGGGGTTTTTCTTGGTGGGGTATCGGAAGCTCCGGTACCCCTTTTTTAGACATAACCCTGAGCGTAAGCATACTTAATCAAACCGACGGTATTGTTTGTATTGACCTTACGCATCATGTTTTTTCGATGCACTTCGACGGTTCGTTCACTAATAAATAGATTTTTGGCGATCTCTTTATTGGTTAGTTCTTTGACAATCAAACGTAGCACTTCCACTTCCCTATCGGTCAGGGTATTTACGGAATAATCATTGTCGCGTGCCTTTTGAAACAGTTTCTGACTCACCTCTGCACTCCAGTACGGCTTACCAGACATCACCGTCTCCATCGCCAGGATCAATTCATCGGACACTGATTTTTTCAATACATAGCCATCCGCGCCAGCTGAAATTGCTTCTTTAATAATGACCGACTCATCATGCATACTCAACATGATGATTTTGGGTGGATTTTCTAGCTTTTTGACTTGATTAATAAAGGCAATACCCGTCATATCTGGCATAGAATGATCTAGTAAAATCAATTTAACACTTTTTGTTGATTTTAAAAAAGAAAGTGCGAAATTAGCATTGTTAAAAATACCAATTACCTGAAAATTAACTTCATTCTCAAGCATTGCTTTCAACCCAGCGGTCAAAATAGGATGGTCATCAATTAATATAACCGGGCATTTCATTTAGGCTATTTTCTGTCAAATATAAAAAAACTATTGTACCTATGAAATCAATTCTAAACTTTATTTTGATTTTGCTTCTAAACGGGACCTGGGGGTTTTCACAGCAAATTCAGTCGTCAAAAATTGATAGTTTAATCACAATAAGCCTCACACACTTGAGCAATCCCGATTCTCTGACTATTTATGCGACCAGAATCTATGAAACCGCTGATCAAAATCAGTATTTAAAAGGAAAAGCTTTTGGCGCCAAAGCGCTCGGGATTTCGGCATACTATCAGTCATCTTATGACCAAGCAATTGCCAGATATCAGGAATCGTTGGATCTGTACGGTGAACTGAAAGATACCTTAGAGATCGCGAAAGCCTATTATAATCTAGCGATGACCTATAATACGAAGGCGGACTGGGACCAGACCATGAAAAACGCCTTAAAAGCCCTGCAAATATTTGATGCACTCGAAGACCCGAATGGAAGCGGACGGGTGTATAACTTGATGGGTATTTCAGCCAGTCGAAATGAGGAGCACACCAAGGCTGCTACATACTTCAAAGGCTATTTAAACAATGCACTGCTCAGCGAAGACACCCTTGAAATAGCGACTGCATACAATAACCTTGGCAGCACTTATACCGAGCTAAACGAGCCGGATACTGCGCTTAATTATCTCTACCAGGCCATTGCGATGTATGAGGCAGTGGGCGCGTTACGCAACTTGGCGGGCTCCTATGACAACATAGCCATGCTCTTAGAGAAGCAAGGCAAGCTGGACGAAGCCATTATCCAGTATGAAAAAGCAATCGACCTGGCCGTCATGGAAAGCAATAAGTATAGAGAAGCCGGCGCAACTTATAATTTAGGTCGCCTCTATCGAAAAAAGGACAACTACCACAAAGCAATGGAACTGGTGGAGCGTTCGTTGAAATTGGCCCGTGATATCGGGGACAATTACCAACGCGCACACAGCTTGGAACAATTGGCATATATCCATTCGGATCTGGGACAATCCAGGAAGGCCTTTGATTATTTAATGGAGGCCAATCTTTACCGCGATTCGATCTTTGATGTGGAACTCGCAAAATCCAATGAGGAGTTAAAGACCATTTATGAGACCGAGAAAAAAGAGCAGGAAATCCAGGCATTGAGCCAACAAAACCTGATCAAATCGCTTCAGCTAAGACAACGTAACACTTGGTTACTAATCGCCTTGAGTGCCCTCGTGCTGTTAGGGCTGGGAGCCTGGCTTCGGATTCGAAATCGGCAGCTGCGAGCAGAAGCCCAATTACAAGCAGAGCTGACTCAGAAGCAAGAAGAAGCGACCCTGGCTATTCTGGAGGCAGAAGAAAGGGAACGAAGCCGTATCGCCGCAGACCTACACGATGGCGTTGGGCAGTTGCTAAGTGCGGCATTACTCAACCTGAATCAGGTCAATAAATACATTCAGAAGGGAGAGCCACCCACTGTAGGTAGTATGGGAAACGCCATCAGTTTGGTGGAGGACAGTTACCATGAAATGCGGGCCATATCCCATCAAATGATGCCAAATGCGCTGCTCAAAGCAGGTTTAACGTATTCGATTCGGGAATTCATCAATAAGGTGGATCATGAAAAATTAAACATCACATTGGATATTGTAGGGCTGCATGAACGGCTGGATCAACAGACAGAAATACTGTTATACCGCTGTATACAGGAAGCAGTCAATAATGTCATTAAACATGCCGAAGCAGATCGGCTGAGTATTCAATTGGTCAAAGATAAGGATGGGATATCGGTGAGTATTGAAGATAACGGTAACGGATTTGACCCTGCAAGCAAGCACCTGCTGGAGGGAATTGGTCTTAAAAATATTCGCTCGAGGGTGACTTTACTGAAGGGTTCCTTCGATGTAGATTCTGTCCTCGGAAAAGGCACATCTTTAGTGATTTTTATTCCTTTGAGCGATTAAAGCTGATTAATATCGGGGTGATTAATCCCCGACAAACCACCCACATTTTAGAAATTTTTCTATCTTAGCAAGATCATTCTTGAAAAAAAGAATAGTTGATCATGAAAAATCTTGCTTTAATTATAATAATCTGTGTCTTGGGAGCCGTTTTCACTTTGGAATCCCAGGCCCAAAGGACGAATATCAACTCGGGCAATCCCGCCATTAAGGGTTCATTAGACAGTCAGTTCTTCCATTTGAACCGAATT
>DASRQK010000271.1:0-3888 GCA_035645875.1 Sphingobacteriaceae bacterium
ATACGGTTCAAACCCGTTTGGGTTATAGCTATGACGGTGATTTGCGTGCCGGAGAATACAGGGCGAGCGTCAGTTATCAGCGTTTTTTTCCAAAGTTTAACCTCGGCTATAAAAACAGGGTCCGAACGGGAAGCACCGACCAGGTCGGGCTTCGATGGCGGGAGAATGTGGTGGACCTGAGCGTGAATATTCCCATGAATTGGCATCGCTATAACCACCGCTATTATGTACAATGGGCAGGCGGAACGTCGATCGTGGATCGCTACGGGCTGGAATTGTCGCAGCCTCATGCCGAAGCCGAAAAGAGGTTTGTCGACCAGATTAGATTTCCTTTTCAGACGGCCATAAGTTTTGGGCACAATGTCCGTAGTAGCGCCTTGGATGTGGCTCCTCGCTGGGGCCAACACTTGAGCATCAGCTACCGGTATTTTCAGAACAATCGATTAAATCAAGGGGAGAAAAGCAGCCACTGGATGTGGAGAAGCACCTTTTATTTTCCTGGGATCGCAGCCCATCATTCGACCAGTATTCGCTTAAATTATCAACGCGGTGCCGGAACGTATGCCCAACTCAACGAAATCCCGTTGGTTAGCGGATATGACCAATTGGACCCCAGACCGGTTAGGAACACCGTCTTATTGGCTTACCGCTTCCCGCTGGCCTATCCCGATTGGGAAATTGGGTCAGTAATGTATGTGAAGCGTTTAAGGAGCGGGTTGTTTACAGATTTTGAAAACGTCAACCGACGACGACCCTTTGACCGGGGACCGAGAAGTCTGGGCGTGGAGTTACAGGCCGATTTTCACCTATTCAGATTTTACCTGCCCCAATTTACGGCAGGGACAAAACTCATCTATGCCCCCGAGAACAGGAGCTTTTTAATGACCTACGGGATCAGCTACAGTTACTGATCCCCAGGCCTAAATTTGTTCAGAACGCGATTAGGAAAGCTCGCGTAAGGCTTTCGCGTAATTGGGCTCAGTAGTCACTTCTTCTACTTGCTCCGTGTACACTACTTTTCCTTTTTCGTCCAATACCACTACCGCCCGACTGTGCAGCCCTTCTAACGGACCGTCCACGAGTTTTGTGCCATAGGCCTCTGCAAAGTCCGCGTTTTTAAAATCGGACAGCACCACGACATTCTCAATGCCCTCAGCCGCGCAAAAGCGATTTTGAGCAAAAGGTAAGTCTTTGGAAATACACAATACGACGGTATTGTCCAAATTGGCAGCCTCCTGATTGAATTTACGCATTGCAGCAGCACAAACGCCCGTGTCTACGCTTGGGAAAATATTTAGAAGTACTTTTTTTCCGGCAAAATCCGATAGGGACTTACTGGACAGGTCTTTACCGGTCAATGTGAAATTAGGTGCCTGGGAATCCACAGTGGGCAACGTGCCATTTGTATGTACGGGGTCTCCGTGAAAATTAATTGTAGCCATGATGTATGATTAAAAAGTTAGAAAATGTAATATTACTAAAATTCGGCCAACATCGCAAGCAGGCAAACTGATTTATAGATTTGAAGCTAATTTCATACCTTTGACTAAATTATTTATTTTCAATCATCCATAAAATGAAGAAAAAACAAATCTTACCCATTTTTATGATTCTTGCAGCCTCTATTTACGGGTGCGAATCGGGGGGAAAGGCGACGGACAACCCGCTCCTAGTCGCGTACGACACCCCGTTTGAAGTGCCTCCTTTTGACAAAATCAAGGACGAGCATTTCAAGCCTGCTTTTGAAGAAGCCTTCAAGCAGCACAATGCAGAGATTGACGCTATTGTCAAGCAGGAGGAAGAGCCTACTTTTGACAACACCATTTTGGCCTTGGAAAACTCCGGAAAACTACTGAGTAAGGTAAGTACCGTGTTCGGGAACCTAAACTCGGCGCACACGAATGACGCCTTAAAAGCACTGGCCATCGATTTGGCTCCGATTTCTTCGGCTCATCGGGACAATATTTCCCTGAACGACACCCTCTTTAATCGGATTAAAGTCGTGTGGGAAAACAAGGACAGCTATGGTTTAGATCCTGAGCAGGAGAAATTGCTCGAGGATACTTACAAAAGTTTCGTGCGCAGTGGTGCGAATTTGAGCAGCGAAGACAAGGAAACTTTGCGTGAAATCAATTCTGAACTTTCGGTACTGACGGTGAAGTTCGGACAAAACCTATTGGAAGAGACGAATGCGTACCAATTGGTCGTGGAAGATGAAGCGGATCTTGCTGGACTTCCCCAATCTTTGGTGGCGGCAGCTGCTGACGTCGCTAAAGCAGAAGGTCAGGAGGGAAAGTGGATTTTCACTTTACAAAACCCGAGTGTGATGCCTTTCCTGCAGTACGCGGATAATAGAGCGTTACGTAAAGACATTTGGGAAGCCTATCAAAATCGCGGGAACAATGGTAATGCTCATGATAACAATGAGGTATTGATCGACATCGCCAACCTTCGTTTACAAAAGGCGAACCTGTTAGGCTATCCAACGCATGCACATTATGTCCTGGAAGAAGCCATGGCCGAAAATCCGGGCAATGTGTACAAACTGTTAAATGACCTGTGGACTCCTGCATTGGCCAAAGCTAAAATCGAAGCCTATGATATTCAACAGGAAATCCAAGCGTCTGGAGAATCATTCGCTCCAGAACCTTACGATTGGCGTTATTACACGGAGAAAATCCGCCAAAAACGCTTTGCGATCGACGAATCTGAATTGAAACCATATTTTAGCTTAGCGACGGTGACCCAAGGTGCATTCGATGTGGCGAACAAGTTATTTGGCTTGACGTTTACTCGTTTGGAAAACGTGCCTGTATATCATGAGGAAGTGGAAGTGTACGAAGTTTTCGACGAGGATGGCAGTCATTTAGGTCTGTTATATGCCGACTTTTTCCCGCGCGCTTCAAAAAGGGGCGGCGCTTGGATGACCTCCTACAGAAGGCAAAGCACAGAGAATGGAACGCGGGTCGCTCCGATTATCTCCATTGTCTGTAACTTCACGAAGCCTGTCGGTGATCAGCCCGCCTTATTGACCTTTGATGAAGCGAACACCTTGTTCCATGAGTTTGGCCACGCGTTGCACGGCTTACTATCTAACGTGACGTATGAAAGTCAGTCCGGAACATCCGTTTCTCGGGATTTTGTAGAATTGCCTTCTCAAATTATGGAGAACTGGGCCGCCGATTCAGAAGTGCTAAAAACCTATGCCCTGCATTATGAGACGGGCGAAGCCATCCCTGATGAATTGATCACTAAACTGGAGAATGCCGGCACATTTGACCAAGGCTTCGCAACGGTTGAGTACCTGGCGGCTTCGTTTCTGGACATGGATTATCACACGCAGACCTCAGAAATCACGACTGCTGCGGATGTTTTTGAAGAAGCTTCCATGGATCGCATCGGATTGATCGACGAAATTATCCCGCGCTACAGAAGCTCGTACTTTAATCACATCTTCGCTGGAGGATATTCTTCGGGCTATTACAGCTACATCTGGGCTGAAGTGTTGGATTCTGATGCATTCGCAGCCTTCAAAGAAACCAGCCTTTACGACAAAGCGACTGCAGATTCATTCCGCCAAAACATCTTGGAAAGAGGTGGAACCGAAAAGCCTTCTGTGCTTTATCAGAAGTTCAGAGGTGCCGATCCTGATCCTATTTACCTGATGAGAAAAAGAGGGTTGAACTAAGGTCTTTCCTTTCGGTCAATCGCTCAAACATTCCATCATGCAAAAAGCCCGCTCGTTAGACGAAGCGGGCTTTTTTTGGCGCTAAAGAGCCCTATTATAGATTGATTATTCGCGGTATAAATTTAATGTTGTATTTCTAAGACTCGAACTTCTGTTCGGCGATTGGCCTGATGCTGTTCTTCGGAGCACGCTACCCCATT
>DASRQK010000272.1:0-5353 GCA_035645875.1 Sphingobacteriaceae bacterium
TCTGTTTTTCCTGTGCAGGAGGGATTAAAAGTGCAAAAATTTACATCCTGAAACAAAATTGGAATAGTATTTGTTTTACTTGCAGTAATCAAAGTATTATTTAATTTTGCAATTAAATTGAACAATTAAAAATTATTAACATTTTTTAACCTTAAAAAGCAAGAATATGAAGTATTCTACAATCAAAATGGCAATGGTCTTTATGCTCATCTCAGTTTTTGGACTGACTGAAGTAGCTAAAGCGCAGGAGCCTACTGTGTTTGGAGGAAGATCCCAATACAGAACTTGGAGTATTGGCGTAAATGGTGGTATCCACCTTCCTACGACTGTCTTTGGTCCGGGGGGCACTACGCTTCACAATGGCATTGACGATCCATGGGATTATAATAAAGTCCGTGAATTTTACGGTATTCAAGTGCGGAAACAATTCTCAAGCTGGTTTGGTTTGCAGGCTGATGTTTCAAGAGGTCGGGTAATGGGATGGAACAAGGATGCTGTTTCTGGTGCTGATTATAACTCTGCCGTTGCTAATATGGACTATGCGGCGAGCTTGAATGGTGTTTTCCAATTAGCTACCATTGACTTCTTGAGAAGAGAAAATGTGGTTAATTTCTATGCCACTGCAGGTTTGGGTTACCAAGAATTTGTTACCACTCAATACGTGAATAACGACGGGTCTGGTTCTGTTTATCGGGACGACTTGAAAGACTGTGAAGTGTTTGTTCCTATTGGGGTTGGATTTAAATTCAAATTATCTGATCGCGTAGCTTTGAATGTAGGACATACCATGTTCCTCATGAATTCTAACGAGTTATATGGTGAGCCTACCGGCCGTAAAAACCGTTACTCGAATCTTTACGGTGGACTTGAGTTCTCCTTGGGATCCAGCGACAAAGCTGATTTGACTTGGCATAACCCAGTGGCTATGTTGTACGATGATTTGAAAGATGAGTCATTGAGAAATGAATTAGAGGCATTGAAACAACGTGTTTCTGCTTTGGAAGGAACAGTGGATCTGTTAAACCGTGACGAAGACGGAGACGGTGTCTCTGATCGCTTCGACAAGTGCCCTGGTACGCCAGCCGGTACGGTAGTGGACGGTTCTGGTTGCCCGATTGAATTCCCTGAGCCAGTGATTGTTCAGGAGCAATCGAACGAATATGCGAACATCCAGTTTGAGTTCGATAGTTCTGTTTTGAAAACTGAATCGTACTCCATCTTGGATAGATTGTCTACAGACCTGCGTAATAGCGGAAGAAGTGTAACCTTGGAAGGTCACGCATCTGCTGAAGGTTCTGATACGTATAACATGCAGTTATCCATCGACCGTGCTAACTCAGTAAAAACTTACTTGGTTAACTCTGGCGTAGCTGCTGATAAAGTAATTACTCAAGGCTATGGTGAAGAGCGTCCAATCGCTTCTAACGCTACAGAAGAAGGACGTGTAATTAACCGTCGTGTAGAGATTAAATTGTAATTAGTTTTAATGTATACATTTTTGGAGGGTGCCCGATTTCGGGTACCCTCTTTTTCGTATTTACACACTTCTTATTATCGGGTTGACTGAATGAGTGTAACAAATGAATTTGAGATCATCACACTGAATAATGGCATTCGTGTGGTGTATCAGCAGGTGAATTCGCCGATCTCGCATGCTTGTGTTATTATTGGTGCCGGATCCAGGGATGAACCGAAAAACAGGTATGGAATGGCTCATTTCATTGAGCATTTACTTTTCAAGAAGACCCGCCGAAGAAACACTTCCCAAATCATTAACTGGCTCGAATCAGTGGGTGCCGATCTGAATGCCTATACCACCAAAGAGTACACTTGTCTACATGCATCCTTCTTAAAGCCCTATTTAGCGCGGGCTTTGGATCTTTTTGAGGATCTGTTGTTTCACTCCGAATTTCCGGAGGAAGAATTGAAAAAGGAAAAAAGCATCATTTTGGATGAAATCGCTTCCTATCGCGATAGTCCGGAAGACGCCATTATGGATGATTTCGAAGATTTGGTCTTTAAAGGTCACGGCCTTGGGCACAATATATTGGGCTTGGAGGCGGATCTTTCCTCTTTTGACCTATCCGCTGTTCGCGAATTCATGGACCAGAATTATGCGCCGGACAGAACGGTGATTGGGATAAGTGGGCAATATTCCCCCAGGGAAGTATTACGCAAGGTTGAGAAATATTATGGCCATTTATTGACCCGTAAAAGTGATGGAATAAAACAAGCAGATTTTCTGGCTCACACGCCTATAGCCGAACAAAAATTGTTGCCCATAAATCAAGTGCATTATATGATGGGTAGTGTGGCCTATTCGCTTCACGACCAGAACAAGGTGGGGCTGCTTTTGTTGAATAACCTGATTGGTGGTATGGGCATGGGCTCTCGATTAAATATGAACATCCGTGAAAAGCATGGAATCGCCTATACCATCGAGTCCAATTATCATGCCTATGCGGACACGGGCTTATTTTCTGTGTACTTTGGGACCGAAGAGGACAAGTACGAGAAAGCCTTGCAGCTGATTTGGAAAGAGTTCAAAAAACTCAGAGCGCGTAAATTGGGAGAATCCACCCTTTACCAAGCGAAAAAGAAGTTTAAGGGTCAAATCGCCTTGGGGGAAGAAAGTCGCATGTCTTTACTGATTGGCCAGGCTAAGTCACTTCTGGATTATGGCCATGTGCAGACCTTATCGCATGTTTTTGAGCAAATCGATCTGGTAGATTCCAGCCAAATACTCGAAATTGCTAATCAAATTTTGGATCCGGATCGTTTTTTTAGTTTAGCTTTTATGCCCGAATAAACTATCTTTGTCCTTTTGACCCTTAATGATTTTGATCAATATGAAACAGGCATATGTTTTTCCGGGCCAAGGCGCCCAATTTGTGGGGATGGGAAAAGATTTATACGATTCACATGAATCATCCCGTGAACTGTTTGAAGAAGCAAATCAGATCCTCGGGTTTCGGATTACAGATATCATGTTCGCTGGAACAGGGGAAGAATTGAAAGAAACCAAGGTTACCCAACCGGCTATTTTTCTGCATTCCGTCATATTAGCTAAGGCCCTGGGGCAACGTTTCGAGCCCTTAATGGCCGCTGGCCACTCTTTGGGCGAGTTTTCAGCCTTGGTGGCCTGTGATGCCCTTCGTTTTTCTGACGGATTACGTTTGGTAGCCGCCCGGGCCAATGCCATGCAAAAAGCTACCGAAGAACAGCCCTCTGCCATGGCCGCTGTGCTTGGTTTGGAAGATGCCCAAGTCGAGGAAATTTGTCAGGGTATAGACGCGATCGTCGTTCCCGCCAATTACAATTGTCCCGGTCAGCTGGTGATATCCGGTTCTGTAGAAGGGGTGGACCGCGCTTGCGCGGAATTATTGGAAGCGGGTGCCAGACGGGCGTTGAAATTAAATGTGGGCGGTGCTTTCCACTCTCCCTTGATGGAATCGGCGCGTATGGAATTGCAGAAAGCCATAGAGGCGACCGAAATCCAGCAACCACGATGCCCCATCTACCAAAACATCGATGCCAAGCCCCATGTATCGCCTTTAATGATCAAGCAAAATCTGATCGAACAATTGACTGGTCCCGTTCGTTGGACCCAAACGATTAACAATATGATCGCTGACGGCGCGAATTCTTTTGTAGAAGTGGGCCCCGGAAACGTGCTCCAGGGCCTCATTAAAAAGATTAACCGAGAAGTTTCTACGGCATCTGCTACATTAGATGCGTCCAGCTAAGGCTTTCTGGATCAGATCGACATAGTCTAGTTTTTCCCAAGTAAATAGTTCGACCTCAACCGCTTTGGTTTCGCCATTGCTATTTTCAAAGGTCTTCAAAACCTTCCTGGGAGTTCGGCCCATATGTCCGTATGCAGCCGTCTCTTGGTAAATCGGGTGGCGAAGTTTTAGTCTCGTTTCAATCCCATACGGGGTCAGATCGAATAACTGAGTTACCATGTCGGCAATCTGATGATCCAGCAAACCATGTTTGGACGTTCCATGGGTATTAATGTACACGCCCATCGGTTCTTTTATTCCAATGGCGTAGGATATTTGGACCAATACCTCATCAGCCACACCAGCCGCGACCAAGTTTTTTGCGATGTGTCGAGTAGCGTATGCTGCGGAACGATCTACTTTTGAGGGATCTTTGCCTGAGAACGCTCCTCCGCCGTGCCCACCTTTTCCGCCGTATGTGTCCACGATAATCTTGCGTCCAGTGAGGCCCGTGTCCCCGTGCGGCCCACCAATAACAAATTTTCCCGTCGGATTAATATGGTATTTAATTTGGTCCGTAAATAGTGCCTGAATTTCCGGGCTAAGTGTCGCTTTCACGCGTGGGATCAATATTTCCACGATGTCCGTTTTAATTTTTTCCAGCATTTTTTGCTCATTTTGATCAAAATCATCATGCTGTGTGGATAAAACGATGGTGTCAATCCGCACTGGTTTATGATGATCATCGTATTCGAGCGTGACCTGCGCTTTGGAGTCTGGCCTTAAGTAAGTGATCTCCTTGTTCTCCCGCCTTAAAGCCGCCAGTTCGAACAATAAGCGATGGGATAAGTCCAATGCCAGGGGCATGTAGTTCTCGGTTTCGTTGCTGGCGTAGCCAAACATAATGCCTTGATCTCCTGCTCCTTGGTCTTCGGGTCTTTCTCTATCGACACCCCTGCTGATATCGGGAGATTGTTCATGAATCGCCGAAAGCACCCCACACGAATTGGCCTCAAACATATAAGCAGATTTAGTGTAGCCAATACGTTCAATGACGGAACGGGTGATTTTTTGGACATCCAAATAAATTTTTGATTTTACTTCACCTGCCAAAACAACTTGGCCGGTGGTTACTAAAGTTTCGATCGCTACACGTGAATGCGGATCCCATGCCAGAAAATTATCGATTAAAGAATCTGAAATCTGATCAGCAATTTTGTCCGGGTGCCCCTCGGAAACGGACTCTGATGTAAATAAATAAGACATAAACGTTTTACGCTAAAATGTATTAATAAAAAACGTAAAAAAGGTGGAAAAACAAATGGAAGATAGTTTTAGCACTTTTTTTACGTGGTTGCAATCTGATGCAGGGTTTCTGCATTAACAAATCAATCCACTAAACTAAATGCAAAAATACGACTCTTATTAGGTTTTTCAAAACTTTCCTGTACCTTTACTTTTGAAAGGCACGTTATGGCGAAGATGAAAAAACAGCAATTTTCTGGGGTAGTGTACTCTACTGATGAGTCTTATCGCTATGATTCGGCTGACCAAAGCGAAGACGTGGACACCTTGCCCCCCGATAAACAACGTTTGACGGTGTCTCTAGATAAGAAAGCACGTAAGGG
>DASRQK010000273.1:0-4616 GCA_035645875.1 Sphingobacteriaceae bacterium
GGACTCACCATAAAATAGAGATACCTGGCATCCTTACTGATATTGGCGCCGCCCAAACTTTCCCAACCGTCATATACGTCATGGTTCAATGGGGGTTTCTGTGCCCATAGACTAAAGGAGCACAAACTGGCCAAAGCAAAAACCAGTGTAAACTTTGTAAATTTCCTAATCATATCCGAAAATTATAGTTTTAAATAATTTGATTTAGAATCAGGATGCAACCTACTATTAAATTTGCAAAAATCATAAATATGGAGGCTATAGTTACCGCCACAACAGGCCAAGTAACAGATATTTTGCCTAATGAGCCTAGGTCCCGGTAAAATAGCTACTTCTACTAACGCATAGAAGGATTAATTGACCACATGGTTTTTGTAGGCAAATAACTACAAAAAGATGATATCATTGACAATGATAGGCGAATAACAGACAAATTGTATGATAATTGTATAGCTGGCCGAATATGGTGGTAGCAGACGTAAAAATGAGAAAAAGAATTTTATTATTGGAGGATGAACTCAGCAATCGGCATTTGCTGAACTTTATCCTATCCGTGGATTACCATGTCGCCATGGTAGAAAATGGACGGGATGCTTTTACATGGCTCCAGAATAATGAACAACCGGATCTCATTATTATGGACTGGATTATGCCCGTTATGGACGGAAAATCATTTTTAACCAGCTTTAAATATCAAAAGGACTACCAGCGTATCCCCATTATCGTACTATCATCCTATGATCGTATCCATGAAGAATTACTGGCTATCCAATTCCAGGCACACTCTGAGCTCTCCAAACCGGTCAACCCATCCGTACTAAAAGCCGCCATCGCTCGGGCCATCATGAATTAACTGAAGCAGTTCATCTTCAGAAATAATCGGAATCTTCAATTTTTCTGCTTTACTAAGCTTCGATGGCCCCATTTTGTCTCCAGCCACCAAGTAATTTAGTTTTCCAGATATACTGCTCAGCATCTTTCCACCGTGACTTTCAATCAGCTGCGTCAGCTCTTCTCGGCTGTGTTGGGCGAACACACCTGAAATGACAAAAGTTTTTCCCTCCAGTTGTTGGCCCAATGTTTCCTGTGTGGATTCCTCCACCTCAAAACGCAGACCGATCGACTTCAGGAACGCGATGCGCTTCCGATTCTCTTCATCAGCGAAATACGCCACCACGCGATCCGCTATCCGTTCCCCGATTTCATATACCGAACTGATCTCCTCCAAACGGGCTGAAGCGATGGCATCAATATGTTTAAAATGAAAAGCCAGCTTTTTCGCAATGGTTTCTCCCACATGCCGAATGCCTAAGGCAAACAATACCTTCTCGAATGGTTTTTCCTTGGATTTCTCGATTCCTTCCAGCATATTATCCACCGAACGTTGTCCAAATCGCTCCATGGTCAATAGCTGTTCTCTATGGTCCTTCAAACGATAAATATCCGAGATATCCCGGAGCAATCCCGCTCGGTACATGGCTTCAATCGTTTCATCCCCCATGCCCATCAAATCCATCGCCCTGCGACTAATAAAATGCTGCATTCGGCCCACCACCTGAGGAGGACAATCCTTTTCATTGGGACAATAATGCACCGCCTCTCCCTCCAGACGAACCAATGGGGTGTCACATTCTGGACAATGCTCGGGGTATGGAACAGGCTGTGCTTCCGAATCTCTTGCTGCGAGATTTACCCCGGTGATTTTGGGGATAATCTCACCACCTTTTTCGACCTGCACCAAATCACCCTCATGCAAATCCAGACGCAAAATTTCATTTGCATTGTGCAGGGAGGCTCTTCTCACCACCGTCCCTGCTAAGTGGACGGGTGCTAAATTGGCCACCGGTGTTACCGCGCCCGTTCGCCCCACCTGATAGGTCACGGCCAGTAAACGGGTCTCGGCTTCCTCCGCTTTGAATTTATAGGAAATCGCCCAACGCGGGGATTTGGCCGTAAAGCCCAATTCATCCTGCTGCGCATAATCGTTCACCTTAATGACGATACCGTCTATTTCATAAGAAAGTGAATGGCGCTTTTCATCCCATTTCTGAACAAAGGCGATGACTTCGTTCATGTTCGCACAAAGCTCATTGTGCGCATTGACGGGAAAGCCCCAAGCCTTCAGGGCTTGGATACTTTGCCATTGATCCGAGACCCATCGATCCCGATCCTCACAATAAAGAAAGTACAAAAAACAGTCCAGGGGACGTTTTGCCACCTCCCCGGAATCCTGCAATTTCACCGTGCCGGCCGCGAAATTCCGAGGATTCGCATAGGATGGTTCACCGCGTTCTAATCTTTGTCGATTTAACCGCTCAAAAGCAGGGCGATGCATAAAGACTTCGCCCCGAATTTCAAATAATTCTGGATAAGGAGTCTCCCCTTCTGGTACGGCAGGCAAAACATTGGGAACGCTGCGAATGGTCCGAATATTCTCCGTGACATCATCACCTTGCACGCCATCCCCCCGGGTAACAGCTTGGACCAAACGTCCATGATCGTATGTCAGACTAATGGAGAGTCCATCGAATTTCAGCTCACAGACATAAGAAAAGTCGTCTCCTATAGCTTTCCGTACCCGTTCGTCAAAATCCCGAAGCTCTTGTTCATTATACGTATTGCTCAAGGAAAGCATGGGCCAGCGGTGCTGCACCGTGCGAAATCCCTGAGTGATGCTCCCCCCCACTTTTTGAGTAGGAGAATTCGGGTCTAAAAGATGCGGATAAGCCTTTTCCAGCTCTTCCAGCTCTTTCAACTTTTGATCAAAGGCGTAATCCGAAATAATCGGCTCAGCCAGCACGTAATACCGATAATTATACTCATTCAATTCTCTGACCAAAGCAGCCATCCGAGCAGCTACCGCATCCAAATCACTCATTCTTCCAGTTTTTCCCAGATCTCATAAATCGGATTGCCCACAGAGCTTAAACCCGAATGGTGCCACTTTCCGTTCTGAATATCACCATCAAAAGTCAGGGAAGCACCTACACGACTCCCATCTCGGGAGAAAAATTCAATATTCTCGGTGTATTTACCATTTTCAAATGTATAGGTTCCGCCGCCCGTGCCCGAAAATGCACCGGTTTCAATATTGATGGCGATCCATTGAAATCGTTCACCACTTAAAATCTTCAAGGTACGACGCGCACGAAGGGGCGAATTGGAGATTTCATCCCCCTGCTTACGACCGGACATGCGCCAGACACCGGTCAAAGGTGCCCCATTTTGATCAATCCGACTCCAAGCGGCCTGGGAACCCGCCAGATTTGACTGCAACGCATCACCACTCAGCTCGGCTGTAAAGCCCGAACGCTGACCAATCCATGTACCGGGATCTACCTCCGCGGCCGCCTTCTCTGTATCCCATTGCCAATCGATGGAAAGTTGACCATTCTGGAAGGAATATGTACCACCTCGAGTCGCGATAAAGTTCTGATTCGGCTGATCATACCAGCTGTGCGAAACATAGCCGTCTACAAAGACAGCAATATGCGTAATTTGACCTTCTTGATAACGCCAGGCACCATCCAGACCGGATTGTAGTGAAGTAGAAGCCCAGGCGAAATGTCCCATTAAGACCAGTGCGAAAACACTTAAATTTCTTGTTAATCTTTTCATAACCAAATTGTTTTAGCCTCTAAGATAGATAATTCAAAGAATATCCGAAAATTTTTTTTTGCCCCGAAGATAATAATCCCAAACGACACTACCCGAATACCAACCGCGTTTATCGGCGAGCGCCTGGGGCTGGTGACGTTTTTGGGCTGTTTTCGAAAACGAACGAAAGAAACTCCGATGGGCGCGACTAACCGCCGCCGCGTCCTTAAAATGACCCCCCAAAGCGAAACGGAGCAGGGCTGCAAAATCAAGCCAAAAACGAATGAATATCGTCCAGATCGCCTTGCCTTTTGGAAGGTTCTTTTGTAACATAAACAAGTTATTCCGAAAATTTAAGTAGGTCTTTTGCGGATTACTTTTATTCAAGGTAGCTCCCCCCACATGATACACCACCGCTTTCGGACAATAGCCCAGGCGGTAGCCCAGACGTTTCAGTCGCCAACAAAGGTCGATTTCCTCCATGTGCGCGAAAAAATCTCCATCAAAACCGCCCACTTCTAACCAGCATCGCCGCTTGATAAAAAGTGCAGCACCGGTGGCCCAGAAAATGTCCACGGCATCATCGTATTGACCCAAATCCTTTTCGACATGCTGCAGCACCCGCCCACGGCAGAAGGGATAACCATACGCATCGATGAATCCACCTGCAGCGCCGGCATATTCGAATTCATCCCGGTTCAGGTAAGAACGAATTTTGGGCTGAGCCGCAGCCATATCGGGCTGGGACTCTAATAGATCAATGACCGGGCCTACCCAGTCCGGATCGACTTCCACATCTGAATTGAGCAGCACGAAATAGTCGGCTTCTATCTGGGACAATATCCGGTTATAGCCTTCAGCGAAACCGTAATTCCGGTCATTTTGAATGACCTCGATAGCGGGATAATTTTCATGGACAAAAGCCACTGAATCATCCGTGGAGCCATTGTCCCCAATGATGACCCTCAGATCGGGGTACCGGCTATTAAACACAGAAGGCAGGAATTTTTCCAAATGAT
>DASRQK010000274.1:0-5430 GCA_035645875.1 Sphingobacteriaceae bacterium
TGGGCATCAAATCATTTATACAAATTTCGCTGGATTTCCACACCCGAAATGCCATTCCTGAATTTGTAGCGGCAGTACAGAACATTAAAGAAGTGACCGAATGTCACCATGTGACTGGTCAATGTGATTTTATCCTGAAAGTATATGTAAAGGACATCAAAGCGTATGAAAGTGTCATCATGGAAAAAATCAGCCAAATCCCTTATGTTAAAACATTCCAAACGATGATGATCATGTCCACAAGCAAGAAGGAACCCATCATTCCGATGGAGTATTAGACACGTCTATGGAGAATTCTTACCACGATTTAGCGATCATTTTAGCCTGGCCGGACGCCACCATCCGCGGCGATGAAGCCTGGATGATGTTTTTTAGAAAGATCGGCCTGGTGAAAAACCTGAATTTCAAGGTCGGCCACACCGGAGTCATCTTGGTGGATTCCAGAAACTCCTCCCTTCTCTATTATGATTTTGGCCGCTACATAGCCCCCCGAGGTTTGGGAAGAGCCCGCTCACCCTTTTCCGACCCCAGACTAAGATTAAGGACTAAGGCACACATTGTAGATAAGAAATCCGGACAGATCAGTAATCTTCAGGAAATCGCCGAGGAATTAGAAGAGATCAAAGCAGGAACGCAAGGGGAGGGTCGACTTTTCTTTTCCGTAGCTACTGCGATCAATTTTTTTAGGGCGAAAAAATATGCGGACCAATTGGTCAATGAAGGATCCACACCCTATGGGGCTTTCGCGCGAGGAAACAATAATTGTTCCCGCTTCATTACCCGGCTGCTCATGCGGTCTTCAAAAAAATACAATTTTTTCCACGGGATAAACCTTCCGGAAACCATTAAATCCAGCCCCATGAGCAATGTGGTCAATGTAAGGAAAGATCGAAAGGTATATATCTATGAGCATCCGAAGAAGCTGCAAAAAATTCGCATCACCCGTACAGGTTCTCTATTTTTCCTTTTAAAACAATTAAAAGATAATTTCAATCTAAAAAGAGCAGGCAAGCTCCCGGGAGATATCATTGTCGGCTCCGTTAATGAGTTACCCAAACCCTCTAATATCCCTCAAGAGTCCCAATGGTTAGGCGGAGTAGGAGAAGGCGCTTGGTATCATCTGGAAGGCACGGAAGAACCGCTTCGCTACTTAGTCTCCAGATACACCGAAACAGGAGAATTGGAATATGCGCTACCCTTTATTTCGAAGACTGCATTGGACCTAAATGAGGCGTTTAAAATCGAGTATGACAGTCATATGGTGTATACCACCGTATCTCAGAATGGCAAAATCTTTAAAATGGAGGCGATCGTCCCCACCGAAGATGCACCCATCGGCATCATAGACTTCACCCCTACCAGCGAATTGGCTCCACCCCTTGAGCTTGCAAAAAAAGGTTAGCCTTAGAAAAATGGCCGCAGCCCAAAAATCCTTGATAAGCGGATAGTGGAGAAGGATGAGCCGCTTTCAAAATAAGGTGTTTAGTCGAGTCTATTAGATGCTCCTTTTGCTGTGCGTAGCGTCCCCAGAGCATAAAAACAACGCCTGAAAGACGCTCCGATACTTGGCGAATCGCATGGTCCGTAAAGGGCTCCCACCCTTTTTTCTGATGGGATCCTGCCTGATAAGCCCGAACAGTAAGCGTAGCATTTAACAAGAACACACCCTGTCTAGCCCAATGCTGCAAGTTCCCATGACTCGGCACGCTAAAACCGGGAATATCAGCAGCCAATTCCTTATAAATATTCCTCAAGGAGGGCGGTATGCGAATTCCTTCTGGAACTGAAAAAGATAATCCATGCGCCTGTCCAGGTTGATGATAGGGATCTTGACCAAGTATAACCACCCGAACTTGATCGAAGGGGGTGTGGTCAAAGGCAGCAAAAACAGCTTCATTTCGAGGGAACACCTCAAAATTTTGCCGCTCCAGTCTCAAAAACTCCTTTAAGGACTTCATATATGATTTGGAAAACTCGTCCTGAAGGACTGACTTCCATCCCGGTTCCATCTTGAACATCATCGCTATTTACACGCTATTTACACACTAATCGTTTACACGGGGTCAAAACAAATCAAAAGTTTGTTAAAAAGAGCAATTTAACGGATATTTGCGTACTTTAAAAAGGTTTAATACACATTATTTAACGAAACACTTTAAAAAATCATATTATGTCCAATCTTGTAAGGATTATCCTTTCTACACTCATTCTCGTAGGCACAGTATTGCTGTTTGTCTATGGGCATTGGGGCTGGGGGATTTTGGGGATCTTCATCACGATCATTGCATTCATAACGGTATTTTTCAATGAAAATATGCTAATTGCACAGTTTTACTTGCGAAAGGAAAACATGGAAAAGACAGCAAAATGGTTGGGTAGGATCAAAAATTATGAGAAGCAATTAATCAGTGCGCAGCACGGATATTATCACTTGCTACTGGGAATCATTGAATCTCAAAAAGCACCGCTTCAAGCTGAAAAACTCTTCAAGAAGGCCTTGAACATGGGATTACACATGGATCACAATGTGGCATTGGCCAAACTGAGCCTCGCTGGAATTTCCATGGCGAAAAGAAACAAACGAGAGGCTGAAAAATACCTTCAGGAAGCTAAAAAAGCTGATAAAAACAAGTTATTGGCCGAACAGATCAAGATGATGAAGGGTCAATTAAGTTTGTTAGACCGGCAACAAATACGGTATCGCTAGCGTAAGCGATCTGCGGATTTGATCAATTTCTCGTCTTTCTTGATGGCTGCACTGGCCATAAAAAGTAGAATGATCGCGATAGGTAGCATAAAAAACCCGACACCCAAATTGTTCGCACTAAAGGTTAGCGCATACTCATTCAGTGCAGCAGTGGCATTGAAATTGAACCAAACACCCAGCAAAATAATCGCTAATATTTCTACCCAAATGAGATTTCGCTGTAATTTTCGGTTTTTAAACTGAAAAATGATATAGAGCGGAAATAAACCGATCAGGACGGTGGCGATCATTTGTAGCCAAAAGGTTTCCGTGCGCGTTGGCTGGCCGTTTTCTGTTCCAAATGCACCGTTCACTTTTAATGCATGTCCCAAGCCGGAAGCGTCTATGAACTGGAAATACGGAAATAAAAAAAGCGCAAAAATAACAGCCGAAGCTAAGAAAAGCCAGATGGTTTGAATTCTTTGAATCATATCAGTAGTATTAACTGTCCTGCAAACTTAGGTAAAACGGGCTAATAACAGAAAAAATATCACTGAGATTTAATTATATTTGCTTGACTAAAAAGTGGGAATAGAGAAAATATTAGAAGAAATAGGCCGAAGTAAACAAATTTCGGCGCTGGTAAGTGCCTTAGCAGACGGCAAGAAACCCATTCAATTAAAGGGCTTGATCGGTTCTGCCGATGTGTTGACTGCATTGGCCTGTCATCGTCAGGTAGCAGGTGATGCTGTTTTTATTCTGCCGGACCACGAGGAAGCTTCCTATTTTCTCTCCGATCTGGAAAACATCTTGGGTAAGCCGGCCCTGTTTTTTCCTTCCTCCTACCGCAAGGCCTTTGACTTTACACAGACGGACAGTGCACATGTGCTGCAGCGCGCCGAAACCCTGAGCGAGCTCAATAAAAACACAGCGAATAAATCCCGTACACATTTTGTGGTAACCTATCCGGAGGCATTGGCCGAAAAGGTAGTCAGTAGAGATGATCTTTCGGATAACACGCTGATCATTAACCAAGACAGCAAGCTCGATATTTCATTCATCAATGAGTTTCTATCGGAATATGATTTCGAACGCGTTGATTTTGTATATGAGCCGGGACAATATGCCATTCGGGGCGGCATCGTAGATATTTTTTCATACTCCCATGAACTTCCTTATCGGATCGAATTTTTCGGTGATCAAATCGAGCGCATCCGCACCTTTGATTTGGAATCCCAATTGTCCATCCAGGAGATACATACCGTCACGATTGTACCCAATGTGCAAGCTAAATTCCTAAGCGAAAACAACATTTCCCTACTGGAATACATTCTTCCGAACACAATAATTTGGGTTAAGGACATCCAGTCTTTAGCGGATATTACACAAGCTGGCTTAAAGAAAGCGCAGGCGCTGTGGTCCGCACTTCAAGCGGATGGTCAAGACATTGACCCAGACTGGTCAAATCCCATGCATACCTTCACAGACCACCAATACCTGCTCTCACTTTTGCGGGATCATATGGTGGTAGAGTTTGGAAAGCAATTTTTATATCGTGAGGCGCATCAAATTCATTTTGATCAAAGACCACAACCGTCCTTTAATAAAGATTTCGGCTTATTGGTCCATAACCTACAGGAGAATAAGAAAAACACCATCCAAAATTATATTTTGAGTGATTCTCCCAAACAGATTGAACGGCTTTTCTCCATTTTGGAGGACATGCAGCACCAAGTAGATTTCATCCCCATCCACCTGGGCTTACGGGCTGGTTTTGTGGACCGGGAGCTAAAACTCGCCTGTTATACCGATCACCAGATTTTCGATCGCTACTATAAATACAAACGAAAAAAAGGATACGAAAAATCTCAGGCCATTACCTTGAAGGAATTGCGTGATCTAAAACCGGGGGATTACATCACCCACATCGACCATGGAGTCGGGAAATACGCCGGTTTGGAAAAAATTGATGTACAGGGTAAGACTCAGGAAATGATCCGTTTAGTGTATGCGGACAATGACCTATTGTACGTCAACATTAACTCATTGAACCGCATTTCTAAGTATTCGGGTAAGGAGGGCATGATCCCCAAAATGAATAAATTGGGGACAGATACCTGGGAGAAATTAAAGCGGTCGACTAAAAAGAAAGTTAAAGACATCGCCCGGGATCTGATCAAGCTCTACGCAAAACGTAAAGCCCAGACAGGAAATGCCTTCAGCCCTGACACGTATTTGCAGACAGAACTGGAGGCCTCCTTCATTTATGAGGACACACCCGACCAGGAAAAAGCCACGGCTGATGTAAAAAAAGACATGGAATCTCCGCATCCCATGGATAGGCTCATCTGTGGGGATGTGGGTTTTGGGAAGACGGAAATCGCTATTCGGGCCGCTTTTAAAGCGGTGGCGGACAATAAACAAGTCGCTATCTTAGTGCCTACGACGATTCTGGCACTTCAACATTTTAGGACATTTACCGAACGACTGGAGGGATTCCCCTGTAACATCGACTATATCAATCGTTTTAAAACCACTAAGCAAATTAAGGAAACCTTAGCCCGCTTAGCCTCGGGGGAATTGGACATCATTATCGGAACGCACCGCTTAGTGAGTAAGGATGTCAAATTCAAGGATCTGGGTTTGATGATCATTGATGAGGAGCAAAAGTTCGGCGTATCGGTCAAGGAAAAATTGAAACAACTGAGGGCCAATGTGGATTGTTTGACCCTCACCGCCACGCC
>DASRQK010000275.1:0-2865 GCA_035645875.1 Sphingobacteriaceae bacterium
ACATAACCAATCACTTGTCCTTGCTTCACGCGATCGCCCCGTTTGACTGCACGTTTACTCATGTGCAAGTATTGGGTGGCATACACATTATCGTGCTGAATTTTAACATAATTACCGTTCCCCCCAGCATAAGCAGAAGCGATCACGATTCCATCGCCGGTAGCCACGATAGGTGTGCCGGTCGGTGCCGCAAAATCAGTTCCCAGATGTGCTTTCCAAACTTTTTGTACGGGATGTAGGCGGCGAGGACTGAAACGTGAAGATATTCTAGAATATTTAATCGGCGCTTTAAGGAATGCTCTGCGAAGGGAATTGCCCTCCTCATCGTAGTAAGTGCCTTTCTCATCTTCACCATTTTCGAAGTAATACGCCTCGTAAGGTTTCCCTTGATGCGAAAACACCGCTGACAGGACTTTTCCACTACCCACAGTCTGACCGTCGACTTCTTGATGTTCGTACATGATTTTGAACCAATCCCCTTTACGAATGCTGTAGAAATTTACCGCCCAGCCATAGATTTCAGCTAATTTTGAGGCCATATCTGGATTTACATTTTGATCCTCCAAGGTTTGGTACAGGGAGTTGTTAATGATGCCAGTTACGGTTCGGACTGTCGAGGTCACCGGCTTCCGTTCTACTTTGATATCGGTATCACCCTTCAAATCGTATACAACATATTCGATTTGATTGGGTTGGTAAACAAAGTAGTCCGCCTTTCCTTCTTTATTTAAGAATACGGTATAGGGTTTTCCTGCACTAATCTTCCGGACGTCATAGATGTCTTTGGATTTATCGGCTAATTTTGAAATGGTTTGTAAATCTACCTGGTAGCGTTGTAGCAGATTGGAAAGAAATTCATTTTTGGCAATTTCTCCTTCTTGGATGGAATAGTCATTCACGGGAAGTCCGAAAATAACCTCAGTAGAGGTGTTTTCAGCGAATTCCTCATGGAGATCCTCCGTATCGATCTTGTTGGATTTGGTGTTATTAAAGGATGAAAGCCCAATTAAACCAGCGATCGTCACTATCGTTGCAGATGCGACGATCATCAGCGTTTTTTTGTTTACTTGCATGTCTGATCCTCGGTCATGTTTATAGGTGTGCGAATTAAATTGACCGAAGTAAATCAAAAAATAACAAAGAACCAAGCTTTTGGTTCAATTTCCCACTCGCTCACCTTCAATTTTAACACTATTTAACATTATTCGGGCGTTCAGTCCTCATGGTCTTGGATTTAAAATGGTCTTAACATCGGTATGCGCTTCGATTTTTTCTCTCGAAAAATAGGCGGGGAAAAATTCGTCCTTGGCCCACAATTCAAAAAGATTACCATAATATTTACTTTCTGGATCTGCGGATTGACCCGGGGAGTTAATCATGAGTGCTTTATCCCAATCCGATAGATCGGTAATGATGCGAAAGGATGCACCGGATGCCTGGTTGTCACTTCCACCTGTGGCATTCGGGCTATGACTATTTCCGCCGCGGGGCAAGGGTCCCAATGCATACTTTTCTTGTAGATTTTCGGGAAGTAAGTGATTCAGCGGGTGCTGCATGCGGCTATGTTTGTAGTTTTCTTGTCCATAGTGCCATTTTTCGACCGAGTTACCCAGTTTTTCTTCCAAGGCATTAACCGCCATTTCGAATGTTTCGACCAAAAATTCCGCGCGACCTCGTTCGTAATTTGCACCGAACTTATCGTTGGGTTGTTCCAGCCATTGAATGATTCGGGACAGTTGCAGGCTGATATGGGGACGAATTTGTTCAGGAATAAACCTGCGATTAGATTCGCGATAAATGATTCGTTCCCACATGGCATAGATTCCCGCAGCGACAGATTCCGGGGATAAAAAGAAATCCCAACCATCCAACTGGGCATGTGCCGTTTTAGCCAACTCAGATTTTAAATCGACCTGATCCAACATGGGAATGAGTGTCCGTGCAGGAATCGAGTAAAAGTCCGCCTGTAACGCTACCTCGTCTGCCAGACTTCTTAGCTTCTTTTCAGACAGTACTTCATGGATTCTTCGTCCTCGGAAGGGATCAGCCCAACTGAACGCGATGGTATTCCAATGCTTATAGGTTTCGGGAGTTACATGTTCGTTGGCCGTCGCGAAAAAACCTTTTGCCGGATTTTTTACATGTGGTCTTTTGCGAATGGGTAGGTATCCAGACCATTCATAACGCCCATCACCCGGCACTGGAACCATACCACTTGAATTTTTTCTGATGGGAGCAATGCCCACCACTTGCCATCCGATATGGCCTTTTCGATCGGCCCAAATCATATTTTCGCCCGGGAGGTGATTGTAGGTGTTCGCTTTTCTAAATTGCCTCCAGTTTTTCGCCTGGTTAATGCGCAGAGAAGCCAAGTAGGGCGCGCCGCCGGTTTCCAGCCACCCGCAGCGAACCGCAAAAGCACGCTGTCGGGTAGAATCGATGTACGTGACGGGTCCATGTAAGGTATACCGCAAGGTTACCTTTCTCGGTTTTTCTCCCTTAATCGGGATTAACTCTTCGATTTCCTGCATATCCACCCATTTGCCTTTGTGCTTGTATTGGCCCAGATTCTCAGGGTTCAATTCATACACATATAGGTCTTCGGCATCGGTCTCAAAAATGGTCAATCCCCATGCTCCATGGTCGTTATGCCCGATGGAAACCCCTGGAATGACCGGCTCTCCTCCACCGATTACGTTCCAGCCGGGCGCATTTAAATGGACCATATACCGCAGTGAGGGTAGGGTAACGGCACGATGTGGATCACTCGCCATATAGGGAAAACCACTGGTGGTCCGATCACCGCTAATTACCCAATTATTATTGCCATCCAGACCGTGCTCTTTTAGTGGTGGGGTGTAGGCA
>DASRQK010000276.1:0-2188 GCA_035645875.1 Sphingobacteriaceae bacterium
TATACCCGCCCCGCCGAATGGAGGGGCCACCAGGTCCCCGACGTGCTTTTGAGCGGGCATGAAGCAGCCATCAAAGAATGGCAGCATGAAGCTGCTTTGACGAAAACTAAGGAGCGCAGACCAGACCTTTTGGATGAAAATTAAAATTCCACCTTTAAGTTTGCAAATTTTTATTTAAGTTTGGCAGCGAGATGCAAGTGAACTTACAAGTGAAATTAAATACGATTATGTTTAGCTGGTGGTGGCTCCTTTCAAATAATGTCGGGGGAAGATCCGCTTTGGTGTCCATCAGCTAAGCGAAATCAACATAAAAAATAGAACCCGGCCATGAAAAAGCCGGGTTTTTTTGTGTGAAGCAGCGAAAATCCGGTTAGAATCAGAAGCCACAAAAACACAACATCCATGAACGAAGTGAAGGAGTATAAACTAAAGACCAAACACGAACAACTACTGGCCGATACGACCACGGCCGTAGCGATTTATTTGAGGCTTAGGGATATTTATCCCAATAGTATTTTGCTGGAAAGCTCGGAATATCATTCCCGGGATAATAATGTTTCCTATATCTGCTGCGAGCCTTTGGCGGGCATACGATTAGATCGGGAGCACTTAAAAATCCAATATCCGGGTGCAGAAAAAACCATGACGAAACCGGCGGATGAGATTCATTTACAACAGGAGGTCAGCGCGTTTAGAAAGGCATTTAAGGCCGATGAAAGTCTGGGGGAAAAGCTAAAGGTCACACCGAACGGATTGTTCGGGTATTTTACCTTTGATTGTGTGAAACATTTTGAAAATCTCGAGATTACCGCGCCCCCCGTACCTGAACGTGAGATTCCATTCCTCCAGTACCACCTGTACAGGTACGTGATCGCCATTGATCATTTTCACAATGACCTGCATATTTTTGAACATCAAGTCGGGGAGGATCAACCTTCTGAAATAGAGAAAATGCGGTACTTGATCCAAAATAAAAATTTCCCTGAATTTGATTTCGCGACCCAGGGTCCGGAGCAATCCAACATGGAGGATGCGGATTTTGTGGCATTGGTCGAAAAAATGAAAACGCATATCAGTCGGGGCGATGTTTTTCAAATCGTGCCTTCTCGTGCGTTCTCCCAAAAATTTTCGGGGGATGAGTTCAATGTGTATCGCGCATTGAGGTCCATTAACCCCTCGCCTTATTTGTTTTACTTCGATTATGGTAACTTTAGACTGTTCGGCTCGTCGCCGGAAGCTCAATTGACCATAAAAAATCAAGTCGCCAGCGTCTATCCCATCGCCGGCACCTTTAGAAGAACGGGAGACTTGGAGGAGGACCTCAAAAAAGCAGCAGAACTGCAAGCGGATCCGAAAGAAAATTCAGAGCATGTGATGCTGGTGGATTTGGCCCGGAATGATCTCAGCCGGCATTGTACGAATGTGGCGGTGAAAACCTACAAAGAACCCCAGTACTATTCGCATGTGATCCATTTAGTGAGTAAAGTCAGTGGCGAACTCAAAAATGAAGAATCGGCTTTCGCGGTGGTTGGGGATAGTTTTCCGGCCGGAACTTTGAGCGGCGCACCGAAGCATCGGGCCTTGCAACTGATCGATCAGTATGAGCAATATTCACGTAGTTTTTACAGCGGGGCGATCGGTTATATGGGGTTTCAAGCGGATTTTAACCATGCGATCATGATTCGGTCTTTCCTAAGTCAGAAAAATACCCTGCATTATCAGGCCGGTGCCGGAGTGGTGGCAGATTCAGTGCCGGAAAATGAGCTCAAGGAAGTGGACAATAAAATTGCAGCCTTGAGGAAGGCTTTAGAAATGGCGGAAAAAATGACCCTATCTTAGAAAGATACATAAAATAACGCAGATATGCAAGAAAATACGCAAAAAATACTGGTAATCGACAATTACGATTCCTTTACTTATAACTTGGTGCACTTACTCCATGAATGTGGACAGCAGGCTACCGTTTGGCGCAATGATCAATTTAACCTGGATGCGGTGGAAGAATTCGATGCGATTTTATTGTCACCCGGTCCGGGTATTCCGGCTGAGGCTGGCCTCTTGTTGGATGTGATCCGTCGTTATGCCGATCATAAGAAAATTCTGGGGGTCTGTCTCGGATTACAGGCGATCGCTGAGGTGTACGGGGGGAAATTATATAACCTCCCGAAGCCGGTTCATGGAACGGCCA
>DASRQK010000277.1:0-7101 GCA_035645875.1 Sphingobacteriaceae bacterium
TAAGGTGGAGCCTAAAAAACGCTTGCTTTTCGATCCTAAGGAGTCCATCGATTTTCAAGGGCATACTGGACCATTTATACAATATACGCATGCTCGGATCAAATCCGTATTGTCCAAAGCGGAGGAGCAGGGCCTAAGTAATTTGGATGCGCATCGGGACTCACCGAATGCTTTAGGGGAAACGGAACTGGAATTGATCCAACAATTAAGTCATTATACAAGTACCATAGCTGCTGCGGCCAAGGGCTTTAGTCCGGCGTTAATCGCTAACTATGCGTTTGAATTGGCGAAGGCCTATAATAAATTCTATCACGAAGAGCCCATCTTGAAGGCAGAAGATGAGTTGGTGAAGGCTTTCCGACTTCGGATTTCGGCCGTCACTGCTTCGGTGATCAGCAAAAGCATGGATTTACTGGGAATTTCAGTGCCTGAACGCATGTAAGATGGCCGATTTCGATGCGATTATCATAGGGGGAGGAGCTTGTGGTTTGATGTGTGCGGCACAGGCAGGACTCTTGGGAAAGAGGACCCTAACGCTGGAACGCAATGATCGTCCCGGGGCGAAAATCCTGATTTCGGGGGGAGGGCGATGTAATTATACGAACCGCTTCACGACGACGGATAATTTCGTTTCAGCTCATGCTGCTTTTGCGGAAACGGCCTTTGCGCTTTGGACAGTCGAGGATACGGTTCGCTTTTTTGAAGATTATGGAATCCAAGGTCATGAAAAAACTTTGGGTCAATTATTTCCGGTGACCAATAAAGCCAGAGATGTGGTGAATGTCTTCACCGGAATCATGCGCAAAACGGGTCAACAGCTGAGATTGAATACCTTGGTGAGTGGGATAGAGCGGGAAGCATCGGGTTTTCTGGTTCACATCCTGCGAGAAGGAGATCGGAGAGAAACGTTACGGGCCGCCAAAATCGTGCTCGCCTCCGGCGGCCTTCCCGTCGCTAAGCTCGGTGCGTCCGACCTGGCCTTACGGGCGGCCCGCGACCTCGGTCTGGAAATAATCCCTACTGCGCCCGCCCTCGTGCCGCTGGTGATCACGGGCAAAGAAGCCGATTGGTACGCGGCACTCGCGGGCAATACCGTCTTCGTCCGGGCCTCCAACTCCCGCATCAGCTTCGAGGAGCAGGCCCTCTTCACCCATTGGGGGCTCAGCGGCCCTGCCATCCTCCAAATTTCCTCCTACTGGAGGCCCGGAGAAAGCATTACGCTCGATCTGCTGCCGCGCCATGATGTGAATAAACTCATTCAGGAAAGCCGTCAAAGCGGCGGCAAGCAACTCGTGTCTCAGCTTCTGCAGGGTCACTTTTCCAAGCGACTGCTCGACGCACTCGGCCAATTTTTGCCCCTGGATCTCAAAATCGCTTCCCTCAGTAAGGCCGATGCGAAGCGGATCGCCGACACCCTGCACCGTTTTACTGTAAAGCCTGCCACCGACAAGGGATACGACAAAGCCGAAGTCATGCGCGGTGGTGTCGCGACCCGTGAGCTCGATCCCCAGACCCTGGAATCCCTCAACGTGCCCGGGTTATATATTGGGGGAGAGGCCGTAGATATGACGGGCTGGCTCGGCGGCTATAACTTTCAATGGGCCTGGGCCAGTGGTTACGCCATCGCACGCGCCCTATAACATGTTTGAATATGCAGACTATCGTCAAAGATTATAAACCGACTATCCGCGCTTGGGCCATGTTCGATTGGTCGAATTCGGTTTATAATTTAGTGATCACTTCCACCATATTCCCGGCCTATTATACCGCCATTACCCTGACTGAGGCTTATGGGGATGTCGTTCATTTTTTTGGAATTCCGGTGGTCAATACAGCCCTTTCGAATTTTGCACTCGGGAGCGCTTATTTACTGATGGCTATTCTTTTACCCATGTTATCTTCGGTGGCGGATTACCGTAAAAACCGGATGTTTTTCATGAGATTTTTCACGTATTTGGGGGGATTGGCCTGCATGGGTTTGTTTTTCTTTAAACTGGAAACCCTGGAATGGGGAATCTTTTGTTTTGCATTGGCAGCGGTGGGTTATATCGGTGGTTTATTGTTCAATAACTCGTATTTACCCCTAATCGCCAGCTCCGATCGTCAGGATCGGGTGAGCGCCCTAGGCTTTGCTTACGGGTACGTGGGCTGTGTTACTTTACAAATTATCTGTTTCGTGATCATTTTAAAGCCCGAATGGTTCGGGATTTCCGACCCCAATCTGCCCGCCCGGATTTCTTTTTTACTGGTGGGTTTATGGTGGATTGGATTCGCACAGATCCCCTTTAAAAAACTGCCTCAAGACCCCAAGCCAGGCCAAGGTCAATCTTCCCAACCTCGAATCAATGGCGCCATTCTCAAAAAAGGTTTTGCTGAGTTAGGATCGGTGGCTAGAAAAGTGAGGCAAATGCCGACGATCCGGAGGTTTTTACCGGCCTATTTTTTCTATTCCATCGGTGTGCAAACCCTGATGGTGGTAGCAGCGGCATTCGGTGAAAAAATCCTTCAATTAGGCCCGACTAAACTCATAGGAACGATTTTGCTGATCCAGTTGGTCGCTATTCTGGGCGCCTGGCTTATGGCGCGATTGGCGGAAGTGATCGGGAATGTTTGGGTATTGATCCTGGTGGTTTGTATCTGGTTAGGCATCTGTGTCAGTGCGTATTTTCTCAGCACCGAAGTCCAGTTTTACATCCTCGCGGCTTTGGTGGGCTTAGTGATGGGCGGGATACAATCCATTTCACGTTCGACGTTTTCCAAGATGATTCCTGATCACGAACCGAATACCGCTTCTTTCTTCAGTTTTTATGAAGTGACGGAGAAAGTGGCCATCGTCTGTGGTTTGTTTTCTTTCGCCGCCATTGAACAATTGACCGGAAATATTCGCAATTCAGCGTTGAGCTTAGCCTTGTTTTTTCTGGTTGGATTATTCTTTTTGTTCCGAATGTGGTGGAAAGAGCGTGGCCAGCGCTTATCCAATCAATAGGTTGCAGCCGCGTATATCACTTTGATCAAATCGGCCCAATACTTCAAAACGTCCTCCCGCGTGCATTCTGCCCAAATCCTGAGTGGCTATGAAGGAACAGGAGTAGAGGTTGGCTAAATCAATCACATTGATCCCCCCGCTTTGACCCGGTTGAACTTCTGAAAGTGGATCATTGGTGTCCCTTAAGCTGATTTTCATCCAGGCCGGACATTCAAAAATTCCATCCCCTGGTGAATAGGCTTGCGAGAGTAATTCGGTCATGCCATATTCGGAGTGTATGCTGGGACGGTGAAATGCCTGCTTTAAAATCTGATGCAGTTCTTCGCGGATCATTTCCTTTCGCCTTCCTTTCATGCCGCCGGTTTCCATGATCATAAGCTCGGGAAAATCAGCGAATGCTGCACGAAGCGTTTCGGCCTTTGCATGCGTTGAATCGGCGAGGTAGTCGGCATAATCCAGTAAAGCAAAACTAACGCCGAGAAGCAAGACTTTTTTTCCACTCCGGTGGAGATGAAGGAGTCTTTCCGTTAAGTTGTCGTGATCGTATAGAAAATAGCCGCTTTCGGCTTGTTGGCTTTGTTCCAATAGGTCATCGACCATATAGATCAGCGAGGAGCCTTCTCTTTCTAAGTAAGCAGGTAAAAGTGCCAGAATAGTCAACGCTGCAGGGTCGCCGTAAACGCATTGAAAGGTTTTGCGGAAGCTTCTTTCGTACAGGTCTATATCGAAGACTTCATGCCGGCTGCGCTGCATGCCTGTGGTGCCCGAACTGGTAAATACGATTTGTGCCGAACCTTCACCGCTTAGGACACGATGTGTCTTGAAAAATTCAATGGGCAGGAAGGGGATCTGCGATACGCTCCGGATGGCGTGCGGGGCGATGCCCAGATGCTTCAAGAATAAGGCGTAAATGGGATTGTGTTCAGCCTGAAAGTTGAAAACACGCAAACAGATCTCATCAAAATCGGGATCATTCGCTTTCAGCGCAAAGATTTGATCTGGAAGCCTATGTACATCTGCTGCTGTTCCGGATGGGCGAATTGGGGTCATTTTGAGCCTTGAAGTATGAACTGCAAAAATAGGCAATTCACGCCAATTTACCATATACCGAGGATCCGCCAAAAAATGTGTATTTTCGTGCCAAATTCTTATTGATGATGCACAGACCAGAAAAGCGCGAAACGAACCAACATGTATTTGGTATCCGGGCCGTTATGGAAGCCATAGAAAGTGGCAAAGAGATCGAGTCGCTTTTTATACAAAGAGGACTTAGCGGTCATTTACTTCAGGAACTTAAACAGGTATTAAGAGATCATCAGATTTCTTATCAACAGGTCCCGGTAGAAAAATTAGATCGCATTACACGAAAAAATCACCAGGGTGTGATCGCTGTTATTTCGCCCATTACGTACCAGCAGGTGGAACATGTGGTACCAGTGATTTATGAAAAAGGGGAGGTTCCGCTGATTTTGATCCTCGATGGAATAACCGATGTGCGAAATTTGGGTGCGATCGCCCGAAGTGCGGAGTGTGCAGGTGTTCACGCCTTGGTGGTGCCTAAGCGTGGTTCGGCTGAAATTAATCCCGATGCGATTAAAACATCTGCCGGCGCGCTCTATCAGATCGATGTATGTCGGGAGGAAGATTTGACTCAGGCGGTTCGTTTTTTGCAGGAATCTGGAATCAAGGTAGTAGTCTGTACGGAAAAAACCAGTGATACCATTTACGAACAAGATTACACAGGTCCCTTGGCTTTGATCATGGGATCGGAAGACGAGGGGGTTTCGAATCAATTGATTCGCATAGCGGATGGACTGGCCAAGATTCCGATGATGGGGGAGATCGGTTCGTTAAACGTTTCGGTCGCTTCAGGTGTCGTATTGTTCGAAGCAGTCCGTCAGCGCAGCAACGCTCAGTAGGTCAGCGCAGGATGAAGTCGGCGGATGATGAAGTCGGCGGATGATGAAGTCAGCGTATTTTTAATCTATAACAGGCGAAGGCGACATATTTTGTCGCCTTCGCCTGTGTTTTAAACGTAATTAGACGTTTTAAAACGTCAAATCATGTCGCATGTTAGTTGAGTGCATCTATTTTAGCTTGCAACTCATCTACTTTTGCTTGATCATCTTTGATCTGGTAATATTTCTGAAGATTGCTCAATGCAATGACGTTTGACCCATCTACATCGACTGCTTTCTGTAGGTAAGGATAGGCCTCGTCGAAGATTCCTTGCGCCACTGCCAACTCCGCATCATACTGCTGCTGTGTGAGGTCTCGCTTGTTGTTCGTCTCATTCCAATGTTCGATCCCTTTGTTCAGGATCAATCCGCCTAAATTAATATTCGCGTCCACGTAATTCGGGTCGATCTCCAAGGCTTTTTTATAGGCGATTTCTGCCTGTTCCTCATTTCCAGCTTCACTGTGTGCCAAACCTAAATAATAATGTAAGATCTTATTTTGTGGATCTCTATTCGATTCTGCTTCTATCGTGGAGATCACTTCCACTTCATTACCAGCGATCAGATTAAGTTCGATAAATTGACTGGCCATTTCCGAATCTTCCGGATAGATGTCTCTGCCAATATTGGCGTAATTGATCGCATTTGCCGTGTCTCCCTCCATCATATAGAGGCGTGAAATATCCAAAACAATTTGCCGGTGCTCTGAAAAGGTATCGATGGGGACAATCTCCTTATACTTTTCGATCGCGTTTTGATAATTTCCGGATTGTACCGCCGCTAAACCTGCATAGAATAAAAATGTGGTATCACCTGGCAGGTATTCTCCTCCACGATTGAAAGCTTCGTATGCTGTTGCGAAGTCTTCCACCTCCCATGCTGCTACACCTTGATTCAATTCATATTGTGCCAACAAAAAGCTCAACACTTCCAGATTTTGTTCTTGTTCGTTTTCTGTGTCCAACTCGATTGCTTTTTGACGAGCTTCTAAAGCGGTCTTAAACTCTTCAGCATTGTCTTCTTCGCTGTCCAAAAGTGCTAAATCTGCTTTAACCAACGCGTAATAGGTCCATGTCTCGGCTAAATCTTTTGTGCGATCGTGTTCAATTGCGCGTTCTAGGGCAGTTAGTGCGGCCTTGAGATCGTTCATCCCCAATTCGGGACTGCCCAATGACTTCACTTCGCTAAACTTTTCGTAACTGGCCATCCCGCGACGCAGTTGACCAGTTTGTGAGAAGGCAGTGGTTGCGATGACAAGCATTGCCAACGATAAAATGAATTTCAATTTCATGACTAAATTAATGTAATGTTAGTTGATCTAAGATATTGTTAACTCTTTCTAATTGTATAATGTCCCCCTTTTGTTGATAAGCACCGCCAGGGATCGGAGGGTATTAATCCCGGAGGGGTTTATTTGATTCGCACGCAATAAGTATTCCTGCGCACGGTTTTGGGCAGTACGACTTTCGGGGTTTTTCAGGTAGTCCTCTAAGTAAATCAGGCCAATTCCCAAATTTCCCTCATAGTTATTATGGTCCAATTCAATCAATCGTTCATAACTTTCCAGGGCCGATTTCTGATCACCAGTTACATCGAAAGCATATGCCGCAATGTAATGTAATGTGGCATTTTCCGGATCCAATTTGACCGCTTGTTCGACCAAAGGCACAATTGCGTCGTAAGCCTGTTTTTCATTGTATGTATTGATCAATCGAAACAAGATCTCTTTGTTGTTCGGATAAAGTTCATGCCCTCGGACCAATACATTCACCACTTGCATATCCTTCTTTTCTTCCCCATAAATATCCGCCAAAGCATGAATATAACTCGGTTTTGCCGTTTTTCCTTCTTCCAGCAGCGCTTCATAGCGTCTGATCGCTTCCTCGTGCTTATGCAGTCGATGACTCAAAAGCGCCAGATTATGTTCCACCTGGTAGGTTTCTGGTGCAATGGATTGAACCTGAAGAAAACTTTCATATGCCAGTTCGTCCTCACCTTTAATCAATGCGCGATTGGCGACGATCAAATGACCGTTAGCCAGGTACTGGGATGCATGTTTAATTTCCGGCTCGTTCTCAAAGCGGTATTGACGATCAGTCAGATTAGAAAGGGCCCGCTCCGCAGTAACCAAGGGATCTTCTGTATACTTCTTTGTCC
>DASRQK010000278.1:0-3204 GCA_035645875.1 Sphingobacteriaceae bacterium
GAAATAATACCGAGGTAAAGGTATTACTAATGGTAAAGGCCATGGCGACCTGCATGGCGGGAACGTCGCTAAACGAGACGGCTATGCTTTTAAGCAATCCAAAAAAAGGAAACATGATGATGACACCTACAATATTGAACCCGGACGCCGCGGCGGCAATGAGTCTGGATAGGGGAGAAAATTTCAAGCTGACCATTAAAGCGGTGGACGTGGTTCCCACATTGGCCCCAATTACAATGGGGATGGCCACATCGATGGGAATGGTTCCTTGCGAGAGTAGAACGATGACCAGTCCCACCACGACCGAACTGGACTGAATAATGACGGTTATGATCAATCCGTATAGAATGCCGAGTACGGGATTAGAGGCCATGGAGAGCACTTCGACCAGGTATGGATCATTCTTGATGGGCTCCATCGCCTGACTGATAAAGGACAAAGAGAAAAATATAAAACCAAAATAAAATACCGATTTTCCGACCACGGAAATTCGAGCCGGAATCATACTGATCAAGGATCCGAGCACGATAAAAAAGGGCCCCAGAAACGCAGCATTCATGGACACAATCCAGGCGGTAGACGTATTTCCGATATTGGTCCCCAGCATGACCAATATACTATTTCGGAAGCTGATTACCCCGGCATTCGCCAAGGAAACAGTCAGGGCAGACACCAAGGTGCTGGATTGAATCACGGCTGTCACGGCACCACCGAGCAAAAAACTTCCCAGTGGGATCCGCGAAATCTTTTCGATGGCGCTGGTCAGACGTTCTACCCCAATATTCTCCACCTCCCTACTAAAACTCTGAAGTCCGAAGACGAAGAGTGAAATAGAGGCAATGACGATAATAAGGGTCTGAAAACTTTCGATCATATTAAGCGATACACCATGATGTCAATGAAAAAATCGGCTGGTTGGTCTGACTCAGGAATTGGTATAAAAAAACCCGACGCTTTGCCGGGTTCTTTTTACTTCCGTGGAGATTATCGGAGTCGAACCGATGACCTCTTGCCTGCCAGGCAAGCGCTCTAGCCAGCTGAGCTAAACCCCCATTTCGAACGGCAAATATAGATATTGGTCCATATATATGCAAATAGATTGATGAATAAATACGCATTCGGTTCATAATAAGGTGTTCGCCAGATTCGCCAGCGTGCTTCGTTCCCCCTTCTGTAGGGTAATATGTGCACATAAGGGATGATGCTTTGCGTGTTCGATCAGGTAAGATAAGCCATTGCTCTCAGCATCCAAATAGGGCGTGTCAATCTGATAAATGTCTCCTGTAAAGACGATTTTCGTATGTTCTCCGGCACGGGAAATGATGGTTTTAATTTCGTGCGGCGTGAGGTTCTGCGCCTCATCCACGATAAAAAATATTTTGGTCAATGTCCTTCCCCGGATAAACGCCAGCGGCGTAATCGCTATTTTTTCGTTCGCGACCAATTCATCAATTTTTTGGACCAATGCCTGATCCGAAGCTAATTGCTCCTTAATAAACTTTAGATTATCCCAAATGGGGGCCAGAAAGGGATCTGTCTTCGTCTTTGCGTCTCCCGGCAGAAAGCCAATCTCGCGATTGCTCAACGGGATCACGGGACGCGTAATGTAAATCTGCCGGTAATCTTTCCGCTGTTGCAGGGCGCTGGCCAGTGCTAACAGGGTTTTGCCGGTGCCTGCATTCCCCTGTATAGTGACTAATTTAATGTCGGGATTGAGTAAAGCCGACAGGGCAAAGGCCTGCTCGGGATTTTTGGGTTTAATGCCAAAAACCGGCGCAGTACTAACTGGCGACATGATTTGTCGTTCACGCGAGTAGGCGGCCAAGACAGTTTGTCGGGCTCGCTTCAATACATAAAAAAGATTGGCTCCCTGATGTTCCAGTTCCAGGGTGCCTACCGAAATGGTCACGGGCTGCTTATCTTTTAATTGCTTAAATAACGCTTCCGGAAAATCTTTTCTAATCACTTGACCTGTATACAGGTCTGCGACATTGGCGATTTTACCGGTTTGGTAATCCTCAGCGGTTAGGCCAAGGGATTGCGCCTTTAAACGAAGACAAATATCTTTCGACACTAACACCACCTTCCGATCGGGATGCTCCTCGGTCAGGATCAATGCAGCATTGATAATTTCATGATCGAACTTATCACTTCTGAATATCGCTACGGCATCGTGCGTCTGAGGCACCGTAGCCAAAATGACCTTGAAATTCCCTTTTTTCCCTCCAGGGATAGGAATCCATTGATTGATCAATTGGTCCCGGGAAATTTCATCCATCAAGCGAATAAAATTACGCGCCTCCATATTTCGGGTTTCATTGCCCGATTTGTGGTTATCCAGTTCCTCCAAGACTTGAATGGGAATAGCCACGTCGTGCTCTTTAAAATTGTTGAGTGCATTGTGATCGTACAAGATCACCGAGGTGTCAATCACAAATATCTTACTCTTCCGGTTCATTTTTGAGGGCGTTTTAATTCTCCGCATGGGCATAAAAATACATTAACATCTTTGATTATACGCAGAATTTGTAAGGAATATTCTTTCGATAGAATGCCCTAAATGTGCATAAATAAAATGTGGAAATGTGGAGAATAGACGCGGAGCTCTTCTAATGCTTCCTTAATAATTGATATGAGACATATATAAACTACTAAGGGCTTACTGCTTTGTGGAAAATTATGTGGAAAATAAAAATCAAAAAAGCCTTGACAAAAGAGATAATTAGCGCGATCTTGGTATCAACAAGTTAACGTAGTTCTTTGACTGTATTTTTTTAGCTCGATAATCCTCCCTGTTTGAAGGTAGATGACGATTACATGTTTAGAAGATAAAAGTACACTACGGTAGAAATTATTTCGAACAATGTTTGACAAATATCAGAAGCTAAAAAAGTCCAAAGCAGACATAGAACAGTAATTTGTCTTTAAATAATAGCTACGGCTATCATTTAAGGTTAAAAACGGAGATTCCAAATCGAACAGAGGCGGAACTCCGTTTTTTTTTGCTTCAATCAAGGTAGTCAGAACACGGATCCCAGAATCATTGATCGGAAGCGTACCATTCCGCATAAGATGTAGGGGTCTCATAGAGCTTTAACCCAAACAATTCCCAGCCTTTTTCTTTAAATACCGGAAGAAGTTCATCCTTAAAATGTAAAACTAGATTTTCACAAGAGGGTTGCATCGGTAGGAAAACCAATTTTC
>DASRQK010000279.1:0-7243 GCA_035645875.1 Sphingobacteriaceae bacterium
GTCCAGATATGCCGTGAACTCGCCTTTGTTTTCATGTTCTGTTCGCTCGATTTTCATAAGCTTGTTTTTATGGAATAATGCGGTAACTTGTACCGGTGTTTTGGAATAAGAATGCCCATTTATCCACCTGCTCTGAAATAATCATAGCAGTAGGTTTACCGGCGCCATGTCCAGCATTGGTCTCTATTCGGATCAATACGGGATTGTCCCCCTCATGATACTCCTGCAGCCTCGCGGCGAATTTGAAAGAATGTGCAGGCACCACCCGATCGTCATGATCGGCCGTCGTCACCATCGTGGCTGGGTAGTTCGTTCCGGGAGTCAAGGCATGGTAAGGCGAGTAGGCATGGAGGTATTGGAACATGTCCTCGTCCTCATCGGCGGTTCCATAATCAAAAGCCCAGCCTGCACCTGCGGTGAATTTATGATATCGCAGCATATCCAGTACGCCTACCGCCGGGAAAGCCACCTTAAAGAGCTCTGGGCGTTGGGTCATGGATGCGCCCACCAATAATCCCCCGTTGGATCCTCCAGCTATCCCCAGCTTCTCGGAAGATGTGTATTGTTGCTCGATCAGATATTCTGCTGCTGCAATAAAATCATCGAAGACATTTTGCTTTTGCATTTTTGTGCCAGCCAAGTGCCATTGTTCCCCATATTCACCACCACCCCGCAGATTCGCCACGGCATAGACGCCCCCTTGTTCGAGCAAAATAATATTCGAAGTGCTAAAAGAAGGGGTCAGGCTGATGTTAAAGCCTCCATAGGCATACAGTAAGGTCGGATTATTCCCATCCAAAACTAAGCCCTTCTTATGCGTAATGATCATCGGGACTTTTGTGCCGTCTTTAGAGGTATAAAAGACCTGTTTAGACTCGTAAAGTTCTGGGTCAAAATCCACAGCCGATGCCTGATACAATTCAGATGTGCCTGATTCAATGTTATACTTAAATATCGTTGGCGGATATACGTAGGAGGTGAACGAATAGTACAATTCCGATTCGTTTTCTTTCGCCGAGAAGCCGCCCGCACTGCCAACCCCAGGTAATTCGATGGTGCGCTCCAATTCTCCTTTCAGGTTGTATTGTTGGACCAATGAAGTCGCATCCTTCAAATAATGGGCAAAAATTTTCCCACCACCTGTGGCCGGCGAGAGTACATGTTCCGTTTCGGGGATCCGGTCTTTCCAGTTTGCAGGTGTGGCTGCGGACGCCGATGTCTTTACGATTCGTCCATTGGGCGCATCCAGATTGGTATAAATAATCAGCTCTTCTCCGTCATTACCGATGATGCTATGGTTTTGACGCATATTGTCCACCAAAGTTACAATAGGCTGATTCGGGGCAGATAAATCTTGCATATAGAGCTCGTTTCCACTGGTCGCATTGGCGGCAGTAATCACCAAGAATCGCTCGTCTTCTGTCAAGTAACCACCAATATAACGCCGCGGCTGAGCTTCGCCTCCGAAGATCAATTGGTCCTCGCGCTGTGGGGTATTTAAACGGTGGAAATATAATTTATGCTGATCGGTCATTCCCGACAAGGCACTCCCTTCCTCGGGCTTATCGTAGCTACTGTAATAAAAACCTTCATTGCCCCTCCAAGCCAAGCCGCTGAATTTCACATCGACCAGCGTATCGCCCACCATGCTTTTGTCTTCCGTGTTCAAAACCACCACTTTTCTCCAGTCTGATCCACCTTCTGATAATTGGTACGCGACCAGACTACCATCTTTACTAAATGCGATGCCGGCCAATGATGTCGTCCCATCGGCAGAAAAACTATTTGGATCGAGAAAGACTTCTACTTCATCCTCTTCACTTTTTTGACGGTACAATACGCTTTGATTTTGCAGGCCGTCGTTCTTGTAGAAATAGGTGTACTCCCCTTCTTTAAAGGGCGCCGAAAATTTTTCGTAGTTCCATAGTTTCTCTAGCCGCGACTGAATAGCTGAGCGGTACGGAATCTGCTCGAGATAATGTTCGGTTACTTCGTTTTGAGCGGTAACCCAAGCTTTGGTCTCATCAGAAAGATCGTCTTCTAACCAGCGGTATGGATCGGCCACCCTTGTGCCGAAAAATTCATCGACTACGTCGCCCTTTTCTGTTTGTGGGTAGGGCAATACACTTATATCTTCCACAGGATCTATTGTTTTGTTTTCATTGCATGCTCCTGCGATCAACGCAGTTATGAAAATCAGTGAGAGGTTTTTTTTCATGGGTCTGTGTTTTTAATTGGACTCCTTACTTACAAACATAAACATAGGCTATTGTAATTACAAATCATTTATTTAAGTTTGAACGATATGAGTGCAGCGAACAGCATTCCCCCTGGGAAGAAAATATATTTTGTCTCGGATTTTCATTTGGGTTCCTATCCGAATGAGGCATCCGAAGCCCGGGAAAAGCGGATTGTCGCTTGGTTACAGCACATTCGGACAGACGCCTCTGAGCTATACCTTATGGGAGATGTATTCGATTTCTGGTTCGAATACGCGACCGTTGTTCCGCGAGGATACATTCGGTTTTTAGGAAAATTAGCCGAATTGGCGGATCAAGGCATTCGTTTGACGTTTTTTAAAGGGAACCACGACATGTGGATGTTTGGTTACTTAGAAAAAGAACTCGGCGCCCGAATCGTTTCAGACGAGCTGACATTGGAACGGAATGGCCAGAAATTTTACCTGCATCACGGCGATGGCTTGGGTCCAGGTGATCGCAAGTATAAATGGTTAAAGAAAGTCTTTCGCAGCCGACTTTGCCAGTGGCTTTTCGCACGTTTGCATCCTAACTTTGGTATAGGGATTGCCCGTCGCTGGTCTCGACATAGCCGGGCTTCCTCCGGCGCACAGGAGGTTTTTCAGGGTGCCGATCGGGAGTGGTTGGTCCAATACGCTAATGAAATACTTCAAAACGATTATTACGACTATTTTATTTTTGGGCATCGTCATTTGCCTTTAGACATTCCTTTAGATCATGGGAGTCGTTACATCAATCTCGGCGAATGGATTACCAACGATTCATATGCTGTTTTTGATGGAGAAAAACTTTCCTTAAAATACTGGACGCCTTAGTCGATATTCCCATGTAATTCTTTCGTTGTTTCCAAAATAACCATAGAATAAATGCTGATTTATGCGTACTTTTGCCCGCTTCCGGCACACTTTGCAAAAGAGCGAATGGTTCTGCCGGAGAAATAATAGTATATGCTAGAGAAATTAAAAGCCATTAAAGATCGCTGGAAAGAGGTGGAAAATGAACTTTCCAATCCAGACACCATCAGCGACATGAAACGTTTTGCCAAATTAAATAAGGAATATAAGGATTTGGGCAAAATCGTCGACGAGTATCATATATACAAGAATATTGTCAGCAACATTGACACCAATAAGGATATGCTGGCCCATGAGAAAGATCAGGAGTTGCGGGAAATGGCCAAGGAAGAGCTGGATGTCTTACTCGAACAAAAAGAAGAAAAAGAGGAACAGATTCGATTGATGTTGATCCCTAAAGATCCAGAAGATTCCAAGAACGCGATTATTGAGATTCGCGGTGGTGCTGGTGGAGATGAGGCTTCTTTATTCGCCGGTGACCTGTATAGGATGTACACCCGCTATTTTGAAGATAAGGGATGGCGCGTCGAGGTGATGGATGTGACTGAGGGCACATCGGGAGGGTATAAGGAGGTCATCTTGAAAGTGTCCGGAGAGGATGTCTACGGACAATTAAAATATGAATCTGGCGTGCATCGGGTACAGCGTGTGCCGGATACTGAGGCTTCAGGTCGTGTGCACACATCTGCGGCTTCTGTCGCTGTCCTTCCCGAAGCGGAGGAGATTGATGTGGAGATTAACCCTGGGGATATCGAAATGCAGACCGCCCGATCAGGCGGTGCTGGGGGACAAAATGTGAACAAGGTAGAGACCAAGGTCCAACTGACACATAAACCAACCGGAATCGTCGTGGTTTGTCAGGTCGAGCGCTCGCAATTGGCGAACAGGGAACTGGCGATGGAAATGCTTCGCTCGAAGTTATATGAGCTGGAATTACATAAAAAACACGGGGATGTGGCGGCCAAAAGAAAGACGATGGTGTCGGGCGGAGACCGATCAGCCAAGGTTCGTACCTATAATTATCCACAAGGTCGAGTAACGGAACATCGAATTGGCTTGACCCTTTATAACCTTTCAGCGATTATGGATGGTGATATCCAGGGCATTATAGATGCGCTACAGTTTGCTGAAAATGCGGAAAAATTAAAAGCAGGCATAACGCTATAAATATTTTCAAAAAAGCCTTGACAAATCAATAAATCGCACTATATTTGCAAACCTCAAACGATAGGGGGAAAGAGGTCCGGTAGTTCAGCTGGTTAGAATACCTTGCCGTCATCTCGCCTGAGGCGAGACGGGTTCGAGTCCGATCCAGACTCATAAATAAATTGGATAGTTTGACATATTGATAAGAAATTATACGGTCCGGTAGTTCAGCTGGTTAGAATACATGCCTGTCACGCATGGGGTCGCGGGTTCGAGTCCCGTCCGGACCGCTTTAATCAAAGAAGGGTGCATTTTGCGCCCTTTTTTCGTTTATGGCTTATTTTGTTTATATTATCCGTAGCCGTGCGGACGGGACCCTATACAAGGGCATCACGTCTGATTATGTTCGCCGACTTTCTGAACATAACTCTGGTCGTAGTCGTTTCACGCGTCACAGGATGCCTTGGGATCTTGTCTATGTCGAACTTCATGAGACTAAAACTTCCGCATTGATTCGTGAGCGTCGTTTAAAGCGCAGCAACCGTGATTATTTGTTATGGTTAATCGAGCAGCCGTCTAATATTCTACTAAAGGGGCAGTAGCGATTTCTGTATTCTTATTTCAAGACGTGTTTACATTTTCTTCAGGACTTTCTCTATGGTATTTATGTTTCGAGAAGTAAATTGGTCTTTCAAGTGCTTTCGTCCCAGAATTTTACCGAACTCAGATCCAAGGGTATCTCCTTTCGGAATCTTCCAATAGAAATTTCCACTAATTATCCGCCCTTCCTCACCAGCTGACTTTGCGGATTTCTCAAATTCGGAAATTAAGATTTTCTCTATGCCATCTAATCCTACAAAACTATAGATGTGGAATGCCGGGTCTGGAGTAAATGGATTGTTATTTAGAATCGATTCTATTTCGGTTTTTGTTTTAATAAAAAGGTGTGCCTCATAATCAAAATGCGTTGACAGGGCTTTTTCGAGCTGCATTTTTATTTGAGACTGGAGATTCCCTGTTTCTCCCTCGATACCAGAAGTTGAAAAAATGATGTTTCCTGACGCGAGCACCGATGTCACATCCTTTACTCCCTCATTTTCAAATACAGTACACACTTCGGACATTCTCATGTTGGTGCCCCTCACGTTGACTCCTCGAAGAAAGGCACAATTACGAACGTTTTCTAATTTCATTTTCGTCATTTTAGCTCATGAAGAAATGGTTGTATCACCTCCCTGACCGGAGCAGATGTGTTAAGCCATTGAGCTGGATTTCATACATGGTCGCCAACAGCATGCCCAGTTTCCCCGGTGGGAAGCCTTTTCTTTGAAACCACAGCAAATAAGATTCTGGCAAGTCGCAAATTCTACGATCTTTATATTTTCCGAAGGGCATTCGGGTGGTTGTTAACGCTTGGAAAATGGCTGGATCCGGGCCGATTGGTATAGGGTTATTTGCGCTCATGGATATGGGTTTAAGGTTTGGCTTTCGATTCTTTTATGATTTGGTCCATGGGGATTAAATCAGTCCTTGGGTTTTCCATGTAATATTCTATGGCGCAGGTAACGAAGCGCAATCACGCCATGATTGATCAGGTTGGGCACTGCGCCGTAATGCTTCGAGAGAATGGCATAACGTTCGCGAAGACTTTCGCGGTGTCTTTTTTTAGAAAGGCCGCCGACCAGGTATTTGGCGACTAGGAGTCGCGTGTTGGTGATGCTCCGGGCCTGTTTAGCAGCACGTATCACCCAATCCACATCTGCGCTCAGCCGGTATTGCAGATCGTAGGCCGGCGCTAGGCTTTTCCTCACATATATAGCCTGATGGCTGATGTTCATCCCGTAGCGAAAACTCTTCCACGTGAATTGATCCGGGGTGCTGTGCCTCCGTATGCCGATGGGTTCTCAGCTTTCGTTTCTCAGTTCGGTTTCCCCATAATAAATATCCGAATCCGATGCCGAGGCGAAAACGGCCTCCACCGTGTTTGACGCATACAGCTCATCGCCCGAATTCATAAACAACACGTAATCGCCCGTTGCCATTCGCAGGCCTTTATTCATCGCGTCATAAATCCCCTCATCTGGCTCACTGATGAGCTGACTGATTCGATCCTCGTACTGCCTTAACACCGCTAAGGTGCCATCCGTAGAGCCTCCATCCACCACCACATACTCGATATGCGGATAGGATTGGTCCAATACCGAATGTAGCGTACGTGCGATGTCTTTCACATTATTATACACCACGGTGATGACACTCAGGGTAGGGGCAAAATGGGATTTCTTTTCCATTCTGATTTAGGCTTTTTGGTTGGTAAATTGAGTTTTCCAAGCCGCAATGGCTGACTGATCCACTTTTAAATCGATCGCCGCTTCCTGCTCGATCCACTGTGGTAACGAATGGATTTGCGTCCTTTCCAATACGGGAAGCCCGATATCTCGTCTCATTTCCAAGGCCCTATTGTCGATTCCTATAATCAATGCCCGTCTTTTATATTGCAATGCTCGGATTCCGGCGTGAAGCCTGGTGCCGACGTAATCGCAATCCTCTTCCTCTAAAAAACGATCAAAAGCGGAAAGTTTTGGAGCAATGTAGTGCAGTCCTCCGATCAGGCTTTGCACGTATTTCAGATCCTGGGATCCTTGCAGCCAGAGATGCACCTCTTCGTAGTTTGATTGGAGGATTTCCAGCATTTGCCGATCCCGCTCGGGGTCCCGAAGATAATCTGTGATGGTCGTGACGACTTTTTTCTTTCGCGAAGTATCGATCCCGGCGCAATGTGCCTCATCCAACATCCAAACCGTGGGACAGCCCGTATTGATTACATTTCGAATGCCGATCGATGCCAGTTTTTCCTTCGTGTATTGATCCCGAACCGAATGCTGAAAGCGATGACTCAACAGGCTTTTATACAAAGCACGCGAATAACCTGAAATGGGTTTTTTCTGGTATTGCCACCAGCCGACACCGAGTAAAAGCACCTTA
>DASRQK010000280.1:0-3823 GCA_035645875.1 Sphingobacteriaceae bacterium
GCTACAAAATTAATCAATAAATTCAACCAAAACCAGGGTTTATATTCAGGCTCCCATCTTTTATAGAAATAAACCGTCTCTTCAGGAATATTGGCGTACCAAATCAAGATAAGCTGTGAGAACCAAGTATACGTCCAGAAAATAGAGAAACCGAAAATCAGATTACCCAAATCGTGTAAATGATTTTCATTGACCCAACCTAAATAGCCTGCCTTCTTCAAAAACACCATCAATAGGGCAATAACACATAGTCCACTCACCCACATGGCCGCAAAATTATACCATCCGAACATGGTAGAGAACCAGTGTGCTTCTAGGGACATGATCGTGTCAAATGACCAAATCGGCGTGGTAAATCCAAAGATCACCAAGAATATAGCAGACAATTTAAAGTTACGCTTATACATATTAAGCCCACCATCTAAATCTTCTTTATAGGAGTTATTCGCCAAAATCCAGGCAAAAATACTATAAGTGCCCATAAAAATAACCTGGCGAGTTAAAAATCCAGGAGCATTCAAGAACGCTTCTTTGCCTGCCACTAAAGCGTCGTAGTTCGGGCTCTCAGGATCCATTAAACCATCAGCGAACCAATGATGATAAAGGTTATGTGAAAACAAACCGATGGCGACGATCGCAAAAAGAATGACAGAAGCAATAGGCAAAACACTCGCCATCGCTTGAGGAATACGGATCAAACCGGCCGACCATCCTGATTGAGTCACGTATTGTAGCGCGACAAAAAAAGCACCCGCCGCGCACACACAAGTAAAGTAGTAGCCCATTAACAACAGATTCGCAAAAGTACGTTCTGCCAAAATGTGGTCTTTGGATAATAAACCATAAGCTACGGTAATCACCCCAAGCGCCAAGGCCACCAGACTAAGCATCTTAGCTCGACCACCAAAGAGGTAGCGCTCATTGAAATTAAAATCGTTATGATGACTGTGAGTTCCCATGTATTATCAAATTCAGTATCTTAAGTTCTTATTTTTTCTGCAATTCGTTCACGTACGCAACTACTTTCCAACGTTCCTCTGGTGATAATTGCGAAGCATGTGATCCCATCAAACCTACACCGTAAGTAATGGTATGGTAAATTTTCCCATCGGGTAATTCACCCATCAAGCCACCACGAGAGGAATTAATTCCACCAGACAGTTGAATGTTTGGCGGAGGAGGAAAATTCTCCAATTGACGAGAACCAGTTTTCGTTTCTAACGTGCGGTCTTGCGTAATTGGTCCGTCCCCTTTTCCGTCGTTACCGTGACAAACGGCGCAATAGGCTAAATACAATGCCTGACCCTGGGCTAAAGTAGCCTCCGTAATTTCAAGTGGGTTTTGCACCTCAGCTCCGGCTCTTTCGTAATCCTCTGGGGTATTTTCATAATCGAAACGATCGAATCCAACAGGTATAGTACCTGCAGGCGGTGTCTGTGCTGTTTGACCGTTTGCGAAATTCGGATTCGGCTGATCAGGATTGTACCCAATCGGATCATACATGTTCCGAGAAAATTCCCAGCCGGTACTGCGGGTCTGTTTTTCCCCACAAGAAGCTGCGCTGACTACCAGTGCCGCTGCTATGCACACAGCTCCAAGAAAACGTCCCTTATTCATAACTAATGTATTTTCTTTCATTGAATTTTACTTCTACCGCACCCGCTTCTTTTAAAAGGGATTCGATCTTATCATGTTCCGTGTTTTCTTTTGCATCAATAGCAATGATAAAACGATCATCTGTCGCACGAATATCCATCACACGAGGAGCGCGCCCAGGAAATAAATGTGTTCTATAAAAAAAGGTAGACACCATACCCAAGGCACATAAAAGAATCGTCACCTCAAAGGTTACCGGAATAAAATCAGGCATCGCAAAGGCCGGTTTCCCCCCTACGTTCATGGGCCAATCGGAAACCATGGTATAATACAGTAAACTAATCCCTAAGATTGTTCCCAAAGCACCGAAGCAAAAAGCCGCAATAGGTAGTCTTGAAGGTTTCACTCCTAATTTGGCTTCAATTCCATGTATAGGCATGGGTGTAAAGCAATCGTAGATCTTCACATTGTTTGCTTGCAACCGATCGATCCCATCCATCAAGTCATCCGGATCAGCAAAACTTCCTAAAATAAATTTTATATTGCTCATTGCTGTTTAATTTCTAATTCCTTAATATCTTCCTCTGTAACCGAATCGTATTTGCTACTCAATGCATGTTTGAAATGCTCCACTTGTTCAGGCGGGAAATGTCCAGCTTGGACCAATTTAGTTTTATGCTGCAAACTCGAGCTTTTCAGTAGAAGTTTTACCTCTGCGATCGCAATACCAGGCAAGAAGCGCAAGAATAAAAGGAACAAGGTAAAGAACAAACCGATTGATCCTACAAAAATTCCGACATCGACCCAAGTCGGGTAGAACATGGCCCAGCTCGATGGTAGGTAATCACGGTGCAAAGAAGTCACAATAATGACAAATCGCTCAAACCACATACCGATATTCACCACAATGGACAGCACCCAAGAAACAGGAATACTGGTACGGATTTTCTTAAACCAGAATAACTGAGGTGAAATCACGTTACAGGTCATCATCGCCCAGTAAGCCCAAGCATAAGGACCTCCGATACGGTTCGTGAACGCATACAACTCGTACTCAGAACCAGAATACCAAGCAATGAACAACTCCGTTAAGTAAGCAATACCCACGATAGAACCGGTTACCAGAATGATTTTATTCATGGATTCGATATGGAACATGGTGATATAATTCTCAAAATTGAGCACCTTACGCATCACCAACAACAGCGTCTGCACCATCGCAAATCCAGAGAAAATCGCACCGGCCACAAAATATGGCGGGAAAATGGTGGTGTGCCATCCCGGAATAACCGAAGTGGCAAAGTCCATGGATACGATGGTGTGAACCGACAGTACCAAAGGCGTTGAAATACCGGCCAATATAAGTGAAACTATCTCAAATCGCTGCCAAGTCTTCACAGAACCAGTCCATCCGAAAGAAAGAATAGAATAGATGCGCTTACGAAGACCTGTAGCACGGTCACGAACCGTCGCGATATCCGGTAATAATCCACAGTACCAGAATACCAAAGATACGGTAAAATAGGTCGAGATGGCGAAAGCATCCCATACCAGAGGTGAGTTAAAGTTCACCCACAAAGAGCCATATTGGTTCGGTAATGGGAAGATCCAATAGGCTAACCAAGGACGGCCCATGTGCGCCACTACATAAGTAGCTGCACAAATAACTGCGAAAATGGTCATCGCCTCAGCAGCTCTGTTGATCGAGTTACGCCAATTCTGACGGAACAACAATAACACGGCAGAAATTAAGGTACCGGCGTGTCCAATACCGACCCACCATACAAAGTCTGTAATATCCCAAGCCCAGCCTACCGTCTTATTCAGACCCCAGGCTCCAATGCCCGTCCAAAATGTATAGCCTACACAGACTACCCATAACAGTGCACCCAATGATGCCAAGGTGAAACCGATCCACCAGGCTTTATTCGGCTTGTTTTCGACGGGAACCAAGATATCATTGGTCACTTGGGCATAGGTGATATCCTTACCCGTAACTAATGGTTCCCTTAAAATAGATTCGTTATGCGATGACATATCTAAAGATTACGATTGAATTGATCTTATTAAATATTTCTAACCTTCGTCATGTAACCAGTACCTGGCTGAACGTTAATCTCCTCCAGTACATAGTATACGCGCTCATTGCGCAAGGCTTTGGAAACTTCCGAATTCGGATCATTTGCGTCCCCAAAGATGATGGCATTGGCGGAACAAGCAGCCTGAC
>DASRQK010000281.1:0-8071 GCA_035645875.1 Sphingobacteriaceae bacterium
GAAACGATTTAACATTTCTTTTTCGAGGATCAATGAATTGATCAACAGCTAGTTAGTTCTTTAATGCTATGCGATTTCACGCTGTCCTGCCCTTTTGGCATATGTATTGCAAGTTTTTGGGTAGTTTATAATGGGTTGAATTAACAAAATTAGTTGGACAAAAATTAAAATGATTATGAAAAAGCTATTATTTTTATTCGTTGGTTTATTTGTAGGTACCGCTGCTATGGCTCAAAATGGATTGGGTTTTGGATTGAAGGCCGGTGTTAATTTCCCAAAATATAATTTTTCGGGAAGTAATTCTGACTATGAGACTAATTCATCGACGAATTTCCACGTGACCGGTTTTTTAGATGCACCATTGGGCCGAAATTTTTCGGTACAACCCGGTATTTCCTTGCAGGGTAAGGGCGCTGAATTGATCAATAGTTCATTAGGTACTGTGACTCAGAATACCATGTGGTTAGAAGTTCCCGTGAACCTGGTGGCCAAAGTTCCAATGGGTTATTCCGGTAATTTCTTCATCGGTGCAGGTCCTTATATAGGTTTTGGTCTGTCTGGTAAGAATAAATACGATTCAGATTGGGGGTCTACAGAGCAAGAATTTGAGTTTGGTTCCGATGGTGATTTAAAAAGTATAGACTTTGGAGTGAATTTTATTGCTGGTTTCCATTTGGGACAACGTTTTATGATTCACGCGGGTCATGGTCTTGGACTGACGGATATTCGTGCGTCTAATAATGAGTATTTTCCTGATGATCGTTTAACCAGTCGGGTTTGGACGGTGGGATTAGGCTTCGGCTTGTAAAAGACCGGTAAGCTTATTCAAGAAAGTAATTCTAAGAAAAAAAGGGTTGTCAGTTTTTAGCTGACAACCCTTTTTTAAGTTTTAGCACCTCGGCGGATCACACTTTGATTTCCACTTCGACGCCACTTGGCAGTTCAAGTTTCATCAAAGCATCTACTGTCTTTGAATTAGAACTGTAGATGTCTAACAACCTTTTATAAGAACAAAGTTGAAATTGCTCACGGGCTTTCTTGTTCACGTGTGGTGAACGGAGTACCGTATAGATTTTCTTTTCTGTTGGTAAAGGGATTGGTCCACTGACTACTGCTCCTGTGGGCTTTACTGTTTTTACGATTTTTTCAGCAGATTTGTCTACCAGATTATAATCGTATGATTTCAGTTTAATTCTGATTCTTTGGCTCATGATATTTGTTTAAATAAAGGCAATCCGTTAGAGCTATTAGTAACGGATTGCCGTTTTAAGATTATTTTCCTTTTGCTGAGGCGATTACTTCCTCTTGTACGTTACGAGGAGCTTCAGCATAATGATCGAATTCCATGGTGGAAGTCGCACGACCTGATGTGATGGTACGTAACTGGGTTACATAGCCAAACATCTCAGAAAGTGGGACTAAGGCTCTAATCACCTGGACACCATTTCTTGAGTCCATTCCTTGCAATTGACCACGACGACGGTTTAAGTCACCCATGACGTCACCCATGTTTTCCTCTGGGGTCAACACTTCGACTTTCATGATGGGCTCCAACAGTACCGGACCACATTTTGGCAATGCTTCACGGTAGGCAGAACGTGCTGCGATCTCGAAAGATAGCGAATCTGAATCCACTGCGTGGAAGGAACCGTCGATCAAGCGCACTTTCAGTGAAGTCAATGGGAATCCTGCTAATACACCATTAGCCATGGACACTTCGAAACCTTTTTGGACCGATGGAATGTATTCTTTTGGAATAGCACCACCGACGATTTCGTTTACGAACTGTAATGGTTGTTTTACTGCGTCCCAATCCTCATCCACCGGAGACATTACAAATTGGATATCCGCGAACTTACCACGACCACCTGTTTGTTTCTTATACGTCTCACGATGCTGGATCGTACCCGTGATCGCTTCTTTATACGCGACTTGAGGTGCGCCTTGATTCACTTCTACCTTAAACTCACGTTTCAAACGGTCGATCAAAATATCCAAGTGAAGCTCGCCCATTCCGGAAATAACCGTTTGGCCAGTTTCATCATCAGATTTCACTTGAAAAGTCGGATCTTCTTCAGCTAATTTACCCAGTGCTACACCCAGTTTGTCCACGTCAGCCTGTGTTTTTGGTTCAATGGCCAATCCGATAACCGGCTCAGCAAAAGTCATAGCCTCCAAGACAATTGGGTTCTTCTCATCACATAGGGTATCACCTGTTTTGATGTCTTTAAATCCAACTACCGCACCGATATCACCTGCACCGATTACGTCAATCGGATTTTGCTTATTAGCGTGCATCTGGAAGATACGTGAAATACGTTCCTTATTTCCTGAGCGCGTATTCAATACATATGAACCCGCATTTAGTTTACCCGAATAAACCCGAATAAAACAAAGACGTCCTACGAATGGATCTGTAGCGATTTTAAACCCTAGGGCAGAGAATGGTTCATCCTCTGAAGGCTTACGCTTAATGATCTCACCGTTACGTGGGTCGGTCCCTTCTACCGCTTCTTGATCCATCGGTGAAGGCAATAACTCCATGACGAAATCCAACATGGTTTGAACTCCTTTGTTTTTGAAAGAAGAACCACAAACCATAGGTGTAAAGGCGTTATCCAATACCGCACTTCTCAATGCAGTCAAGATTTCACGCTCAGTAAGGCTGTTCGGATCATCGAAGAATTTTTCCATCAATGACTCGTCATAACCTGCTACTGCTTCTAATAATTTTTCACGGTACTCAGCAACCTCATCCAACATGTCTTCTGGAATCGGCACTTCTGTAAAGGTCATGCCTTTATCTTCTTCGTTCCAGATGATTCCACGGTTGTTAATCAAATCGACCACACCTCTGAAGCTGTCTTCAGCTCCGATAGGAAGTTGCAAAGGCACTGCCTCTGAACCCAACATTTCCTTGATCTGCTTACAAACTTTCAAGAAGTCTGCTCCTGAACGGTCCATTTTGTTTACGAAACCGATGCGTGGAACTTTATAGTTGTTCGCTAAACGCCAGTTTGTTTCTGACTGCGGCTCTACACCATCTACTGCAGAGAACAGGAACACCAAGCCGTCCAAAACACGTAGGGAGCGGTTTACCTCAACGGTAAAATCCACGTGTCCAGGGGTGTCGATTACGTTCACTTGGTATTTGTCTCCACGATAGTTCCAGAATACAGTCACGGCGGACGAAGTAATCGTAATACCGCGCTCCTGCTCCTGGGCCATCCAGTCGGTAGTTGCTGAACCCTCGTGCGTCTCACCCAATTTGTGGTTTACGCCTGAGTAGAACAGGATTCGTTCAGTAGTAGTTGTCTTTCCGGCATCGATGTGAGCAGCGATACCGATATTTCTTACGAATTTTAAGTCTTTTGCCATAGTTTTTTTAGCAATACCAGATTTTAGAATCTAAAATGAGAGAACGCTTTATTGGCTTCTGCCATTTTGTGTGTATCTTCTTTTTTCTTCACTGCTGCACCTTCGCCTTTTGATGCGGAAATGATTTCAGCAGCTAATTTTTCATGCATGGTTTTCTCACCACGTCTGCGTGCATAGGTAATTAACCATTTCATTCCCAAAGCGATTTTGCGCTCTGAACGAACTTCGGTTGGAACCTGGAAGTTTGCACCGCCCACTCGACGTGATTTTACCTCAACTGCTGGCATCACATTATTCAATGCTTTTTTCCAGGTTTCCAGGCCGTTTTCACTGGTCTTTTTCTCTACCAGTTCTACTGCATCATAAAAAATGGAATAAGCGATGGATTTTTTACCATCTAACATCATGTTATTAACAAACCGGGTAACCTGAGTTTCATTAAACTTCGGATCCGGCAAAATGATTCTTTTCTTTGGTTTTGACTTTCTCATCTTTCTGTCCTCCGTTTAATTATTTCTTACCTTTTGCTGGCGCAGCTTGTCCTGGCTTAGGACGCTTAGTGCCATATTTGGAACGACGCTGGTTACGGCCTGCTACACCGGAAGTGTCCAATGCACCACGGACGATGTGATAACGCACACCAGGCAAATCTTTCACACGACCACCACGAACTAACACGATGGAGTGCTCCTGCAGGTTGTGCCCCTCTCCCGGTATGTAGGCGTTTACCTCTTTGCCGTTTGAAAGTCTAACACGCGCTACTTTACGCATGGCTGAGTTTGGTTTTTTAGGGGTAGTGGTATATACGCGTGTACATACTCCTCTTCGCTGTGGACAATTGTCCAACGCTGGGGATTTACTCTTATCCTCCAGAGCTACTCTACCTTTTCTAACTAATTGTTGAATAGTAGGCATTTACAGTTTTTAATTAATTTAATGATCCTAAACCTATTTAAGGGAGGCAAAGATAGGGGTTTATTTTTGATTATCAATGCCTTCTTTGAAAAAAAAGACAGGTCTTTGAATTTGATGGGCTATGTTTTTCACTAAGCTGCGTGAAAAGACCCGCTGAAAGAAGGATTTTGTGTTGTAGCTGACCAAAAGCATGTGTAGGTCATGATCTTCCGCCATGTGGTGTATGCAGTCGGGGAGGGTTTCAGTGACGTCTAAACGGTTCATCGTTGAATCCACAGCCCAGGTGATGTCAAGAATGCCGGTTTTATCGATCAGATGGTTTTTCCAAGCTTCCAATTCCTTTTCCAATTGGATATTATCTTCTTTTGATGGACTTGCACGCTCCTGGACATGCAATACAGTAAATTGAAGGTTTTTGCCGAAAATAGCTGTGAAAGCACGTGCGATTTCCAGTTCTATTTTTTTAAAATTACTGAGTAGTCCCACTCTTTCCAATTTGAAATTATCGTACGCTTCCGGTACGGCTAGCACTGGAATTGGGGAGTTTGTAATCGTCTGATAGGTATTGCTACCCATTAATCTATGCTTTAATCCTCCTGCGCCCTTGGTGCCCATGATAATCAGTTCGTTATGGGCTTTACCGGCGATTTGGGTCAACACCGCACTGGGCTGATCTCCTGCTATGCAATCTGTGCTGATTTTTAGATTCGGGTGTTCTTCCTGTATGGTCACGCGCAATTCTTCCAGCTTATGCATGGCTTCCGTTTCGGCGTGATCGATGATTTCCCGATTGAATTTCTCATCTCCAAAGCGGGATGTCAGCGCTTGATAGACATGGACCAGTTGGAGGGTGTATCCTTGTTGAAGTGCTAGGCCTACAGCATAATTTAACGCTTTTCGTGCGTTTTCAGAAAAATCGGTGGGTACCAAGATCGTTTTTGTCATTTTCGAGCGTAAATTGTCAGGTTACAGTCACAAATATAAAGAAAATTGTGTATATTGCTTGGGTATTAGGTGAAATAATCATCCCTTAAAAGTAATATTTATAGGTTATAACCACCAAAAAACAAGCGCATCATGAAGAAAAAATGGATTTCACGAATATCAGTAATGCTCAGTGCGGGGGCGATTTGTCTATTTATGGTGAATTGCACTCAGGAACAGACGGATTCTGATAGAGGGACTGCTCTAAAGAATAATGTTTCTGAGGAAGATGAGGAGTTGATGAAACGGGCCAATTCTTATTTTGGTCCGCTGCCACTGCCCGACACAACTAGTGAGGAATATTCTGCCATCAAGGTCCAGCTCGGGCGGATGCTTTATTACGATGCGCGCCTATCCAAAAGTAGTTTTATCAGCTGCAATAGTTGCCATAGTTTAGCCACTTATGGCGTGGACAATTTGGCGACCTCTGTTGGGCACAATTGGCAGCTGGGTGACCGAAATGCCCCTACAGTCATCAATGCGGCCCTACATGGGACTCAATTTTGGGATGGACGGGCAGAGGATGTGGAAGAGCAGGCGACTATGCCGATATTGAACCCCATAGAAATGGCGGTTCCGCATGAGGAGATTACCACAGATCGGATCGCTTCGATTAAAGAATATGTGGAGCTTTTTGAGCAGGCTTTTCCTGGGGAAGAAAATCCGATTACCTTGACCAATATCGGCAATGCGATTGGGGCTTTTGAACGAATGTTGATTACTCCTTCTCGTTTTGATGACTTTATGAATGGTGATCCGGATGCATTGGACAATCAAGAAAAACGTGGTTTGGAGGCTTTCATTGCCGCAAATTGTCAAACCTGCCACATGACTCCTTTATTGGGGGGACATATCTACCAAAAATTCGGGGTGATGCAGGATTATTGGGAGTTGACGGGCAGTGAGGTTCCAGATGTGGGTCGAGGGAGCGTGACGAAGGATCCGAATCAGAATTACTTTTTCAAGGTGCCTGGGCTACGGAATATTGACCGTACCTATCCTTATTTTCATGATGGAAGTGTGTGGTCCCTGCGAGATGCAGTGTCGATCATGAATGAATTGCAGTTCGGTAAGAAACTGGGAGAACAGGAATTGGATGATATTATGGCTTTCTTGGGATCGTTGACCGGTGAAATACCTGAGTCGCTGCGTGTGGTGCCTGTTTTACCACCTTCTTCCGCGGAAACTTCCAGACCGGATTTGAATTAATTAGACCAGATTTGAAATAAAAAAGTATAATCCTTTTTTAAAAAAAGCCCTGAGCCCGTAATTTACGGCTCAGGGCTTTTCAGTATTGGCCACTTATCGGCTAAAAAAGGCTCCTAATAGCGGCTCTTCACTTATAAGTGAATCACCTCACCATAGGCGTCTGCGGCGGCCTCCATAATGCCTTCACTCATGGTTGGATGTGGATGCACGGACTTGATAATCTCATGTCCGGTGGTTTCGAGTTTACGAGCCACCACGACTTCCGCGATCATTTCCGTCACATTGGCACCGATCAAATGAGCACCCAGGAATTCACCGTATTTCGCGTCGAAAATGACCTTCACGAAACCATCCTTAGCACCTGCTGCGCTGGCTTTTCCAGAGGCTGAAAACGGAAATTTACCCACTTTGATTTCATACCCCGCTTCTTTGGCCGCTTTCTCTGTAAAGCCTACGGATGCCACTTCTGGGCTGCAATAGGTACAGCCGGGAATATTGTTATAATCTATTGGCTCTACATCAAGGCCTTTTATTTTTTCCACACAAAGAATCCCTTCCGCCGAGGCTACGTGGGCCAATGCCTGGCCAGGCACAATGTCTCCGATCGCATAGACGTTCGGAACATTGGTCTGATAATATTCATCGACTACCACACGTCCGCGATCTGTTTTCACACCCACTTCTTCCAATCCAAGATTTTCGATATTTGGGGTGATCCCCACCGCAGACAGCACGACTTCAGCTTCGATGTTTTCAGTGCCTTTTGCGGTTTTGATCTGTACTTTGGATAATTTTCCCGAAGTATTGACGGATTGAACCTCAGCTCCGGTTAAAATATTGATTCCTGCTTTTTTAAGGCTTCTTTCCAACTGCTTGGAAACGTCTTCATCCTCCACTGGGACAATGCGATCCATGTATTCCACAATGGTCACTTTCGTGCCGATCGCGTTATAGAAATAGGCGAATTCTACCCCAATCGCTCCTGAACCTACGACCACTAAGGATTCGGGTTGTTTGTCGAGCGCCATGGCTTGACGATAACCAATGATTTTTTTTCCGTCCTGTTTTAGGTTAGGAAGTTCACGTGATCGAGCGCCAGTAGCTAATATGGTGTGCTTCGCGGCATATTCTTTCGTGCTGCCATCTTCGGCTTTGACTACTACTTTTCCACCTTTTTTTATTTTAGCGGTTCCCATGATGACGTCGATTTTATTTTTCTTCATCAGGAATTGGATTCCCTTACTCATGCCGTCAGCCACGCCACGGCTGCGTTTCACGATGGCGCCGAAATCAGCTTCACCGCCCTGCACCTTGATGCCGTACTCTTCGGCATGGTTCAAGTATTCAAACACCTGTGCACTTTTCAATAAGGCTTTGGTAGGGATACATCCCCAGTTCAGACAGATTCCTCCTAATGATTCTCGCTCTATGACGGCGGTTTTGAAGCCTAACTGTGAAGCCCGGATCGCGGCAACATATCCACCCGGCCCGCTTCCTATAACAATGATATCGTAATTCATATTAAGGGGTTAATAGTACGCTGCGAAGTTAGTTAAAAAAATCAAAAAACAGGAGAAAAGTCATG